>JBGPYK010000537.1:0-2523 GCA_041493245.1 Methylomirabilia bacterium
CGCCGCCGGGGCGCGTCAAGGCGGCCGGTTGGCAAAGAATGCCCCGGCGTTCACGAGGGAGTGAACACCTCAGAGCCGGTGGTTTGCCATACACATTTGAAGTGTGTATGGTCAACCCGTCATGGAACGGCCCGCGTCCTATCGCCGGATCAACATTACCCTACCGGAACCGGCCTTGCGGCTCGTCGATCGTGTGGCCGCCCGCGGGAATCGCAGTCGGTTCATTGCCGAGGCCATCAAGCACTACGCGGCCGTGATCCGCCGGACGGAGCTGAAGAAGCGACTCAAAGAGGGCGCCATCCATCGGGCCGAGCGCGACCGCTCCCTCGCGGCCGAATGGTTTGATCTCGAAGAGGAGGTACGGCCGCGGAAGCGAAAGTAATCGGCCCAAGTCGGGGTGAGGTCTACTGGGTCTCGTTCGATCCCACCGTCGGCGCCGAGATCCGGAAGACTCGACCGGCCCTGGTCATCCAGAACGATGTCTCGAATCGCCACAGCCCGATCACGATCGTCGCCGCCATCACGTCGAAGAGCGATGACGACCTGTATCCCTCCGAGGTCGTGGTTCGGGCCCGAGAGGCCGGTCTGGCGAAGGACTCGGTGATCTTGCTGAACCAGATCCGTTCGATCGACAACGCTCGCCTGAGGCAGCGGATCGGCCGGCTGAGACCGGAGACGATGGCGTCCGTCGATCGAGCGTTGGCGATCAGCCTCGGGTTGGTACGGCTGTAGCGCCCCGTGACGAACTCGTCACACGCCGAGCCAGCGCGACTTGGTCGCGTCGTCGCGCCGGAGATCATCGGGGGCGCACTCGTGGACGATGCGGCCCTTGCTCATAAGGTAGACGTGGTCGGCCACGCGAAGCGCAAAGGCGAGGTTCTGCTCGACCAATAGGATGGCCGCGCCACCGCGCTTGAGGTCGAGGAGGATCCGTCCCAACTCGCGCACGAGCAGTGGCGCCAGGCCCTCCGACGGCTCGTCCATCAAGAGAATATCGGCGTTGCCGACGAGCGCGCGGCCCGCAGCGACCATCGCCTGCTCGCCGCCCGAGAGCTTCCCGGCGCGGTGGCTCAGCCGCTCGCGCAGGCGCGGGAACAGCCCGAGCACGCGCGACGCGTCCCAACCGCGGCGATTGCCGCGCCGGGCGCCCACCACGAGGTGCTCGCGGACGTCGAGGGACGGGAACACGCGCCGGCCCTGGGGCACGAGCCCGACGCCCCGGCGGGCGATCTCGTGGGCGGGCAGGCGGCTGATCTCTTCGCCGTTCAGGAGCACGCGGCCGCGGCGCGGCGGATTGAGCCCGGCGATGGCGTGGATCAGCGTGGTCTTGCCCACGCCGTTCCGCCCGAGCACCGCCGCGATCTGGCCGTCGCCGACACGGAGCGACACGCCCTGGACGATCCAGCTCTCGCCGTAGGCGGCGTGGAGATCCTCGACTTCGAGCATCGCCGTCAGGCCTCGTCGGTCCCCAAGTAGATCTCGGCCACGCGCGCGTCCTTCCGGATCTCGTCCCGCGTACCCGCGGCCACCACGCGGCCGTAGTGGAACACGATGACGCGCTCGGCCAACTCGAGGGCCACGTCCATGTCGTGCTCGATGAGGAGGATCGTGACGTCGCGCGGGAAGCGCCGGATCATCCCCGCCACCGACGCCGTCTCCGCGGGCGATAGTCCCGCCGTCGGCTCGTCGAGGAGGAGCACGCGCGGCTCAGCGGCGAGGGCCAGCAGCAGCTCGAGCTGGCGCTGCTCGCCGTAGGAGAGCTGGCGCGTGAGGACGTCGCGCCGCTCGGCGAGCGACCACTGGTCGAGGAGATGCTCGGCGCGCGCAAACAGCCGCGGGAACGCCGCGAGCGGGCGATGTAGCGTGAAGCGCGCGCGGTCGGCGCCCTGGACGGCGAGGAGCACGCTCTCCAGCACGGTCAGCCTTGGGAACAGCGTCGTGATCTGAAACGTCCGGCCCAGGCCGAGGCGCGCGCGGCGATGCGGGGCCAGGCGCGTCACGTCCCGGCCGAAGAGCGCAATCCGCCCCGCGGTCGGTGGGAAGAGCCCGGTGACGAGGTTGAAAAGCGTCGTTTTCCCTGCGCCGTTCGGCCCGAGGATCACCAGCCGTTCGCCCTCGGCGACTTCGAAGCTCACCGCGTCGAGGGCACGCAGGCCCCCGAAGTCGTGGCTCAGCCCCTCGACGGTCAGTGCGTTCACGCCGTGCGTGCTCCCAGCCGTGCGCGCAAGAATCCCATGATCCCGGCGGGGGCGAACATGGTCACCACGACGTAGATGAGGCCGAGCACGGTGAGCCAGCGTTCGGTGCTGGCGCTGATGGTGTTTTCGAGGAGGACGATGGTCGCGCTTCCGAGCGCCGGGCCGAGCAGCGTGCCGGCGCCGCCGAGGATGACCATGATCAGCGCCATCGCCGAGAAGACGATAGACAGGTACGCGGGGCTCACGAACCCGTTGTAGTAGACGAAGAGGTTGCCGCTGACGCCGGCGAGCAGGCCGGCGAGCACGAACGCCACGTATTTGTAGA
>JBGPYK010000519.1:0-2648 GCA_041493245.1 Methylomirabilia bacterium
CGGCGGAAGCGCCACACAGCCTGAATTGTTCATGAACTCGCACACGGTCGTCGAACGGTGACACGGCGGGAGGGGGGCGGACGGCGTCCGGTTGACCCAGTCGCGCTTCGCGATCCAACAAAACAGCCGTCACGAGTGGGAATGGCTCGCCGGTGATCGAAGCGAAAGCGGCTGTGGTCAGAGGACGCCGTCCGCCCGCCTCCCGCCGTGTCACCGTTCGGCGCGCGCGTCGCTCGTGTTCTAGCGAGGCTGGAGGACGACGGTCGTCAGCGTTCCGAGGTAGGTGCGGGCCACGCGTAGGACGTCCTCAGGAGTGACGGCTTCCACGGCGCGGCGGTACGCGTCCGGAAAGCCCTGGCCGACGCCTTCGATCTCGTAGAACGTCAGATACCAGGCTAGCCGGGCGTTCGTCCGCCGGTCCATGGCGTAGTTCCCCAGGAGATAACCCTTGGCCCGGCTCAACTCGTCTGGGCTGACCGGCTGAGTGCGAACGCGCTCGATCTCCTTCCCCAGCGCCGCCTCGGCGCGGGCGGCGTTCTCGGGCGCGGTGCCGAGATACAGGATGAGCACGCCCGGCTCGCGCACCGGATCGTAGTAAGCGCTGGCCGTGTAGGCGAGCGCCTGCTTGTCCCGCAGCTCGGCGAAGAGGCGGCCGGCCATGCCGCCCCCGAGCACGGTGGCCAGCACCTTCACGGCGGCGTGGTCGGGGTCGCTGAGCCGCGGCGCGAGCGCGCCGACGAGGATCTGCGCCTGCTGTGCCGGCTGCTCGACGACGATCCGGCGCGGGGTGGCGACCGGCGGCGGAACCGGCACGTCGGCAACACCGCCGGCGGCAGGCATGGCACCGAAGAGCCGCCGCGCCTCGGCGACGACCTCCGCCGCCTTCACCTGGCCGCTCACCGCAAGCTTCATCCGTTCGGGCCGGTAGAACGCGCGGTAGCGAGCAACGATGGCGGCGTGATCGACGCGGGCCAGCGATTGGGTCGTGCCCAGGATGGGCAGCGAGTAGGGGTGCGCACCGTAGAGTGCGGCGAACAGCTCGTCGAACGTGCGGTCCCCGGGGCTGTCGCGCCGCTTCTGCACCCGGGAGAGCAGCCAGTCGCGCTCGTTGTCCACCTCCTGGGCCAGCAGCGCCGGCGTGAGCGCCAGCTCGGCGGTGAGCCCGAGGAGCTCGCGCCAGAAGCGCGCCAGCGCGCTCGCGCGGATCTCCGAGTAATCGACGTCGCCCGCCGCGCTGATCTTGCCCCCCAGCGCCGCCACCGCCTCCGCCAGCTCGCCCCCGCCCCGCTTCGTGGTCCCCTTCACCATCACCGCGTGGACGAAGTTCGAGATGCCGGCGGTCTCCGGCGTCTCCCACCGTGTCCCCATCTCGATCATGAGCGAGACCGCGACCACGGGGGCGAGCGGGTTCTCGCGGACGAGCACGACGAGGCCGTTGTCGAGCCGCTCGCGCGTCTGCGACTGCGCCCCCGCCGGCGCCGCCACGGCGAGCGACAGGACGCCGGCGACGAGGCCCGTCAGGACGCGGATCCGGCGGCTCACCGTGCCGCCCCCCGCGGGACGAATCGCACCCGCGTGTAGTTCGCGTCGCCGAAGTACCGGCGGGCGACCGCCTGGATCTCCGCGGCCGTCGTCTCGCGCAGCCGGGCCAGGTACGCCAGCTCGTTGTCGAGCGTCCACGTCGTCTCCGCCTGGCCGAAGGTCTTGGCCAGCCCCTCCGCCGTCTCGATGTCGAAGGCGTAGCCCGCCTCGGCGGTGACGATGGCCCGCTGGCGCTCGGCCTCCGTCACGCCCTCGTCGCGCACACGCCGGATCACCTCCACGATCGATGCCTCCGCGCGGTCCAGGTTCGCCGGGTCGAGCCGCGCGTTCACGGTGACGAGGCCCGCCTTCTCCCAGGCACCGTAGTTCGCCTCGATGGCGAAGACGAGCCGCTCGCGCTCGCGCACGGCTTGGTTCAGCCGCGAGCTGGGCGAGTCGCCCAGGATGTACGTGAGGAGGTCGACGGCGTACACGTCGCGCTCGTTGGTGGGCGCCGTCCGCCAGGCGAGCCCGAGGAACGCCTGCTGCTCGGGGCGGTCCACGTCGGCGCCGCGCCCGCGGTCGAGCGGTTTCAGCTCGGCCACCGGGGCGCGTGTCGCGGGCGCGGCGGGCAGCCGGCCGAAGGTGGCGAGCGCGGCGCGGCGCGCCTCCGCCGGCGCGACGGCGCCGACGATCACCAGCACCATGTGGCGGGGGACGTACATCTTCTTGTAGTAGCCTCCGAGCCGCTCGCGCGTGAGCCCGCGGATCAGCTCGGGCGTGCCGAGGATCGTGCGGCCGTAGGGATGCGGCTCGTAGGCCAGCTCGTACATCCGGCGCGTCATGAAGCGGTCGGGGTTGTCCTCGGTGAGCCGCATCTCCTCCAGCACGACCTTTCGCTCCGCGTCCATCTCGCCCTGATCGAAGCCGGCGTTGACCGCGATGTCGGCGAGCAGGTCGACGCCCGCGCGGAGCCGCGCCGCGGGCAGCACGAGGTCGTAGTGGGTGAAGTCGTGGGACGTATAGGCGTTGCTCTGGCCCCCCAGGCCCTCGATCAGCATGTCGATGGACCCCGGCGGCCGCGTGGGCGTGCCCTTGAAGAGCATGTGCTCGAGATAGTGCGAGAG
>JBGPYK010000319.1:0-4015 GCA_041493245.1 Methylomirabilia bacterium
GGCGAGACGCGCGGCGAGACGCTGCCACCCCGCCGGCGTCACGCCCCCCTCGTCGAGCCCGACGGTGCCCTGACGCACGCCGAGCGCGTCGAGCACGCTCGCGAGCGCGTCGGCCGCGCCCCGCGCGCGCGCGTCCATGAGATCGCGGATGCGATTCACGTCGCCGTCGGGATGCTCGTCGTACGCCGACAGGAAGCCGCCGAAGCACGCGATGTGGTCGGCGTCGATCCGGTCGGTGACGACGGACGCGATCTCGACGTTGGTGACGACGAGCCCGGTGCCGCGCCGGGAGACGACCGCGTACTGCGGTGTCTGGAACACGGTGTGGTTCAGCCCACGGAAGCCCGTGATGTACGCGACGTTGGGCTCCCGCGTCGCGATCAGCGCCTCGAGCCCATTCGAGTCTAGGATCTCCGTGAGTCGTTCGCTCTGATGGGGGTTCATGTCGGCCTCCGGTTCGCGCGGGTCGCGCTGGTGTCTATTCCCACTCGGTTGGCCAAGTACTCGATCCAACCGCTCGAGTCGACGAGGATCAGAGACGATCCTTCTTTTCCCGCAGTCCCTTGACGCTCACCCCGCGGACGATGCCGCGATAGGCGCGCAACGGGCGTTCGGGCACGAGGAAGATCACCCCTCCCTTGTCGAGGACGGTGATCCGCATCCGGGGTCGCAGCCGGAGACGCTCACGAGCGCCCCGCGGCAGGACGAGCTGTACTTGCTGGAAAGCGTCACCGTCTCCATCGTCTTACGAAAATGGTATCGATTGCAGCGCAGAGTTCGCCATCAGGTGCGGCGTTGCCACCGCCGCGGATTTCGCTTCGCGTGCATGCAGGCCACGATAACGATCGTGTCACCGTAGACCCGGTAGAAGAGGCCATACGGAAATCGCTGCGGAATGAGAGCGCGACGGGTGTCCCGGTGCAGGACGGGAAAGGCTTCTGGCTGTTCGAGCACTCGGTCACGCGTCACCCTCAGCGCGCCCAAGAATTCCTCGCCCAAGCCCGACCGTTGCGACTCGTACCACTGATAGGCGTCCTCGATGTCAGCGGCCGCCGCCGGTCGGACGATGACCTGCTTCAACGACCACGGCCGCGAATTCGGCCAAGAACCTCGTCCCAGGGTATGCCGACTGGACCCTCGCGTTCCAGATCGTCCAGGCGCCGGTCGAGTTCTGCCCGTTGGGCCCCCGTGAGCGGAATCGCCGTGGGCGTAGCCGCAAGGCTGTCCCACAGCTCCTCCAGCAGGTCGAGCCGCTCTTCGGGCGTCAGCGATGCGACGTCAAGGCCAGGCTTGCTCATGCCTGAAGTATAACCTCCCGGGTCGTCCGCCCGCAGTATGGCGAACGGTCCGGCTGAGCGGCCGGCGCAGCCGGTCCGCTCAAGCCGGTGGTTCGGCGATAGATCGCCATTGGCTCAAGCAGCGTAGCGGATGATCTCCAGTTCGATCCCTCCGTCCACACGGCCGAGAATCTGGTCGACACGGGCGAGCACCGTGTCCTCGAGCAGGTACTGGGGACAGTTCGTGCACTGGAGGACCGGGAGCCCCTTTAAGACGACGATGCCCGACTCTCGAACCTTGAACGGCAAATCCGTCTTGATTGCCGCCAGTTCAGCTCCACAGACCTCGCATCTCATAGCTTCGGCCTCCTGGCCTTGAGATCGGCGTGCCACTCCCGAGGATCCGGGCGGTACGACGTGACCACTCGGACATTATCGCCCTCAACGTCAGTCGCGAACAGCACATGGAACGCGTCCGACCCGTGTCGCGCGAGAATCAGGTAGCTCGGGAAGTACTTGTCATCGGGGTATGCCTCGACCAACTGGTACGTGGTCACTGCGGCCAAGATCGTCTCGCGGGGAATGAACCTGCCCGCAAGCCGCATGCTCACGTGGTAGGTCCAAAGGATTCGCCTTCGACGAACGCGGTCCTGGATGAAACCGACCGGGTTGTCCGGAAGCCTGCGCTCAGGGTTCAGTCCAGCGTCTCCGTCTGACCTCGGCTCAGATTCGCCGAACTACTATTGGACTGCAACGCCGTCATCTGCCACTGGATGCGGGTTCGTCGACGATGCGGCTGGTCAGGCCGAGCGCGACCACGCGATCGTAGCGCAACTGCCAGACCCTTCGCTCTGGATGCCACGTCCCACCGGCCTGCTTCACCCGGTCGCGGACTGCCACGTCGGCAATGGCGACGCGTAAACCGACGATCTGGTCGTGGGCGAAGGGAGGCCGTCGCGGTGCCCAATCGCGTCCGGCGACGAGGAGCTCCACGGTTTTACTATAAGCCGCGTCTTGCGCTGCGCATCGTAGCGATAGCGCACGCAGATGAGGCGATCACCGTACTGCGCGAGGAGCTGCTTGGTGCCCTTCTGGATGCCTCATTCCTGAGGGATCCCGACGCTCCTCGGGTGCGCCGGTCGGCTCCGGTACTCCCCACCGGCCGTGCACACCGCGAGCCTGGCTTCCAGGAAGGCCCGCTCCCGTGCGTTGTCGGCGAGCGCGAGCGCCCGGCGGTACTCGGTGGCCGCCTCCGTCCATCGCTCGAGCCGGCGGAGGAAATCGGCGCGGGCGGCGGGCAAGAGATGATAGCTGCGCAGCGCGGAGGCGTCGACCCCGTCGAGCGCGGTGAGCCCGGCCGCCGGTCCTTGCGCCAGGCCGATCGCTACCGCCTGGTTCAACTCGACCACCGGCGACGGCGCGACCTCGGCGAGCGCGCGGTAGTGAGCGACGATCTGCGGCCAGTCCGTCGCCTCCCAGGAGGCGGCGCGCGCGTGACAGGCGGCAATGGCGGCCTGGAGCTGGTAGGGGCCCGCGCGCTCCATCGGGCCCGCACGATCGAGAAGGGCGACACCGCGGGCGATCCGCCCTTGATCCCAGCGGGACCGATCCTGATCCGCAAGCAGGACGAGGTTGCCGTCAGCATCGGTGCGCGTCGCCGCCCGCGAGGCTTGCAGTTCCATCAGGGCGAGGAGCCCCAGGATCTCGGACTCGTGGGGCATCAGCTCGGCGAGCATACGCCCGAGGCGGATGGCCTCCTGACAGAGCTCGTCGCGCACGAGGGCGTCGCCGGTGTGGGCGGCGTAGCCCTCGTTGAAGATCAAGTAGACCACGGCGAGCACGGCGGGCAGGCGGGCGGGCAGCTCGGCCCCTTCGGGGATCTCGTAGGGCAGGCGGCGGTCGCGGATCGTTCGCTTGGCGCGCACGAGGCGCTGGGCGATCGTGGGCTCGGGAACGAGGAAGGCGCGCGCGATCTCCGCCGTCGAAAGGCCGCCCACCAGCCGGAGCGTGAGGGCCACGCGGCTGTCGGCGGGAAGGCCCGGATGACAGCAGGTGAAGATCAGCCGGAGCCGGTCGTCGGGGATCGCCTCGGGATCGATCACGTCAGGGCTCTCGTCCATCGCGCCGAGTGCGGCCTCGTAGGCGAGCGCGTCGACGCGCGCGCCAGCGCGGCGGGCGCGCCGCAGGCGGTCGAGCGCGCGGCGCCGTGCCGTCGTGAGGAGCCAGGCGCCTGGGCGATCCGGCGTACCGTGCGCGGGCCAGTGAACAAGCGCCTGCGCGAAGGCCTCCTGGACGACCTCCTCCGCCGCGTCGATGTCGCGCAGGATCCGGAGCACGGACGCCACTACGCGCCCGTACTCCAGGCGAAACACCTCGGTCACGCGCGCGTGCACCTCGCCGGCCGGCCTCTGCCCGCGGTCATTCGATCCCACGGGCAGAGATGTTACTCGATCCGCCGGCCGTCCTCCTCTTGTGACCGCTGGAGCGCGGAGCCGATCACATCTGCCAGATCGGCCGCACCTCGACGAAGCTCCCCTCGTGGAGCGGGATCTTCTTTGCCCACTCGACGGCTTCCTGTTTGGTGTCGCGCTCGATCAGGTAGAAGCCGCCCAGGGCCTCCTTCGTTTCGGCGAAGGGGCCGTCCATGACCTGGCGCTGGCCGGCCTTGAGGCGGACGCGGCTGGCGTCGCCGTCCGGGCGCAGGCGCTCTCCGTGAACCATCTTGCCGGCCGCTTGCA
>JBGPYK010000193.1:0-5384 GCA_041493245.1 Methylomirabilia bacterium
GCGCATGCGCATCGGCGAGGCGACCGGCGAGCTCGATCGGCGTTACCACCAGGTCGAGCAGCTCAACGCGCTCCTCTTCGAGATGCAGCGACGGCTCAGCCACGCCGAGCGGCTCGCGCTCTCGGGGCGGGTCATGGCCGAGGTGGCCCACGAAGTGGGCACGCCCCTGCACTCGGTCGCGGGGCATCTCGAGTTACTGCGGAAGGATCTGCCGCCGGCCGTGCTGACGGAGGACGCGGCCCGGCGCCTCGCCATCATCGGGGCGCAGGTCGCGCGCGTCATCGAGATCATCGCCCGGCTTCTGGACGTCACCCGGCAGGCGGCGGGGGAGCCGGGTGCCGTGGATGTCGAACGCCTGGCGCGGGACACGGCCGATCTGGTGCGTCCGGGGCTCGCGAACGCCGGGCTCGCTCTCGACGTGCGCGCCGAGCCGGGGCTGCCCCTGGTGCAGGGCCAGCACGACCAGCTCCAGCAGGTGATCCTGAATCTCCTCACCAATGCGATCGACGCGACGCCGCCCGGAGGCCGGATCGCGGTGACGCTCGCCCCGGCCGCGCCGGGCGAGGTGGAGATCGCGATCAGCGACACCGGGCGCGGGATCTCCGCCGAGGACCGCAAGCGCATCTTCGAGCCGTTCTTCTCGACGAAGGAGGCCGGGCGCGGCACTGGACTCGGGCTGTTCATCACCGCCGAGATCGTGCGAGAGCACAAGGGCCGGATCGAGATCGAGAGTGAAGAGGGCCGCGGCAGTATCTTCCGCATCACCCTGCCCGCCGCGGCGAGCGTCGCGTGAACGATCTCCCCGCGCTCCTGATCGCGGACGACGATCAGGTGGCGCGCGAGCTGCTGGCCGAGGCGCTCGGTCGTGAAGGCTACCGCGTGCGCGTGGCCGCCAGCGGCGAGGAGTGCGTGCGACTGGCCGAGGCCGAATCGTACGACATGGCCCTCGTGGACCTCCGCATGCCGGATCTCGACGGGCTCGGCGTCCTGAAACGGCTGTCCGTGATCCAGCCCGACCTGCCCGTCGTCATCCTCACGGCCTTCGCCGCGATCGAGACGGCGATCGAGGCGGTGAATGCGGGCGCGTACGATTACCTGTCGAAGCCGTTCCGGATGGAGGAGATCAAGGTCGTCGTGCGGCGCACGCTCGAGGCGCGGCGGCTCGGACGAGAGAACCTCCAGTACCGCCAGGAACTGACGGCGCGCCGGGGCTTCGACAACCTCGTCGGCCAGTCGCACCAGATGGCGGAGATCTACAAGCTGGTCGCGCGCGTGGCCACGCTCGACACCACGGTCCTGATCCAGGGCGAGACCGGCACCGGCAAGGAGCTCGTCGCCCACGCGATCCATGACGCGAGCGCCCGGGCCGGCCGCCCGTTCGTCGTCGTCGACTGCGCGGCGCTACCCGAAACGCTCTTCGAGTCGGAGCTGTTCGGCCACGAGCGCGGCGCGTTCACCGGCGCGTCGGCCGCGCGGCGGGGCCTCCTCGAGACCTCCGCCGGCGGCACCTGCTTCCTCGACGAGATCGGTGAGCTCACGGCGCCCCTCCAGGCGAAGCTCCTCCGGGCGCTCCAGGAGCACGCCATTCGCCGCGTGGGCGGCAACGACCCGATCCCCGTCAACATCCGGGTCGTCGTCGCCACGAACCGCGACCTCAGCAAGCTCGTGGCCGACGGAGGATTCCGTGACGATCTCTACTACCGCCTGAACGTCGTCACGATCACGGTGCCGCCGCTGCGCGAGCGCTCGGTGGACATCCCGCTCCTCGCCCAGCATTTCCTCGAGAAGTTCGCTCACGGCGCCCAGCGCCCGCTGAAGCGCCTCGCGCCCGAAGCGCTCGCGCTCCTCGCCGGCTACCCCTGGCCGGGCAACGTGCGGGAGCTCGAACACGTCATCGAGCGCGCCGTGGCACTGTCGTCCTCGGAGACCATCCTCCCCGACGACTTCCCGCCCCACGTCCGGCACGCGCCCGAAGCCGCGCCTCGACTGCCGGCGACGCGGATGACCCTGGAGGACGTAAAACGCTGGTACGTGAACAAGATCCTCGAAGAGGCCGGCGGCAACAAGCTGCGCGCGGCCGAGCTCCTCGGGATCGACCGCAGCACGCTCTACCGGATTCTCGAACGGCACGCCACCGAGGGCGATGAATAGGGCCACGCGCATCTCTCTGTTTGCGCTGCTGCTCGCCGGTGGCGGATGCGTCTCGGTCTCGCCCGCGCCGGATCGAGGTGACCTGATTCGTCGCATCCTGGCGTCGACGGTGCAACTCAGGTCCGAGCGCGAAGGCGGTATCCGCCGGGCGGCGTCCGGCGTCATCGTCGCCACCGACCCCGGCGCGCGGCGGGCGTGGATCGTGACGGTCCGGCACTTCGTCACCCCGTCCAAGCCGCAGCAGGTGTTCGTCCAACTTCCGGGGCAGACGCGTGCGGTGCCGGCGACCGTGATGTCCGTCAGCGCGGACGACCGCGACCTCGACCTCGCGATCATCGAAGTGGAAAATCTCGACGTTACCCCTGCCCGATTGAAAGAAACGGCGAGCCTTGGCGACGAGGTCCTGATCGTGGCGTTTCCGTGGGGTCGGCGCTTCACCGTCGTCCGAGGCATCGTGAGCCAGGTGGCCTCACCCGAGGGTGAGGAACTCGTGGCGGGGCCGGCACGGATGGTCGATGCCTCGGTGAGCTATGGATCGAGCGGCGGCGGCGTCTTCGACGCGCAGAGCGGCGAGTTGGTCGCGATCGTGGAGAGTTACCGCACCGCGAAGATCGCGATCCCGGAGATGAAGGACCGCGTGCTGGAAGTGCCGGTCCCCGGCCAGACCACGGTGATTCCGGCGCCGGTGATCTTGCGCTTCATCGTCGACTCGGGCCTGGGTCCGCGCCTGCCGAAATAACGGCGGACACGCGGGCGCAGCGAGGGGCCCGCCGTGAGCGCGGGACGCTACTTGGTGCGCCCTTCGCCGTGCGTGATCTTCACGCGGGTCGTGATCTTCTTGCCGTCGCGTTCCTCGTAGAGCGCGTTCACGGACGCGCCCTCCTTCAGGCTGACGATCGACAGGCCCTCGGCCACCCAGATCTGCGTACCGTCCTCGAGGACGAACGCGCGCTCGGCCTGATCCACCGACCTACCCTTCCCCTGGAGTTCCTCGGCCCAGGCCGGGGCGACGACGAAAACGAGCAGCAGGGCCATGGCGATTCCGACTGCCTTATTCATCCCGTATCCTCTCCATAGGGGGCCCCGACATGGCCCCCCATACCCCCCAATGCTCGGAGCGCCCCGGCAAAGCCGTGGCGCTCCTCGATACTCCGACAGGCTCCGAGTCGCGCCAGCCGCCCAGCGCCACCCCGAGCTGCGTGCCCGCTCGAGTACGCAAGTCGGGGACCAAGCCACGGCTAGATGAAGAGGATGGCGAACTTACTGGTTTTTAGGGTCTTGAGGCGCCGCGCATCAGCGACGTACTCAGGCACTGGCCCGGTGATCGCGGGCGATCTTGTGGCGGCTTGCCACGGCCTGTAGGTTTTCGCTACAGCAAAACGCGCCGCGGGACGGCCCGCCAGCGCGGAAGTTCGCGGGAAATCGTTGTGCCGAGGTCTCGGCGATCTCGGCACGTCACTTGCCTTGTCTCTCCCTCTGATATCGCAGCTCACATCACGGGGGGAGATCATGATTAAGGGACTGGGGCTCGCGCTTGTACTGGGTTTCGCACTCTCACTGCCGGCGGCGGCCGAAGAGGTGACGGGCAAGGTCAAGGCGATCGATCGCGCCGACCATTCGTTCGTCCTCGAGGACGGCACCCGGCTCTCGGCATCGGACAGCCAGCTCGCCGACCTGACGCTTGGCGACAAAGTGCAGGCGGCGTACGAAACACAGGGGAACACGAAGGTCGTCATCGGGTTGGATCGCCGCACGCAGGGCGAGGGGCAGGAGACAACGAACTTCGGGTCGAAGACGGGACCCATGATCGACAGCTACCAGGCGGAATAGACTAACCCGCTCGATCCGCGGCGCCGCGGCGGTTCTCAGTCAGAAAAAAAGAGGGCATGGGGACATCCCCCATGCCCTCGGGGTCCCGTGAACAGCCTTAGAAGGTCAGGCGGACGCGGGCCACTCCCTTGTAGGCGTCGTGAGCCTGGAACACCGGCCCACCTACCACGCGGGCGTGGTTCAGCGCGTCGCCGACGATGAGGATCGCGCCGACCAGGTCGAACGTGACGTTCGGCGCGAACCGATACGTGAATCCGAGGTTCCATTCGTTCCCGAGGTACCGCTCGGTGCCGCGGGTCCCCCTCGTCGTGATACCGGTAGTACCAAGGATAGCGCCGGTCGTGTCGACCTCCGTGTCCGTCCAGCTCACGTTCGTGAGCGCCCTCAACGTGAGGGCCGGCGTGAGTGAGTAGTCCGCGGCCAGCGCGAACCAGACGCGGCCATACTTGTCATAGCTCGGCGACTGGCGCAGCACGAGGCCGCCGCCGTTCCCGCTGATCATCAGGCTGTTCTGGTAGTCGATGTTACCTTTCCAGATTTCCGACCAGCCTGACATGTAGCTGAAGCCGGAGTTGATCGGGGTGTAACGCCGGTCCGTGCCTCCACCACCGTTGCTGAGGATGTGGTTGGCGCCAACGCCCGGCGTGAACATCGCGCGGGCCTCGAGATTCAGGGGGCCGGTGCGGAAGCCGCCGGTGACGTCGGCGATGTACGCGCGGATATCGACGTTCTTCCGGCCGCCCACGGCCGGCACGTCCTCGTCGCCAAGCAGGTAGATGAAGGTCGGCTCGACGTAAAAGGGACCGGAGGTCCACCGTGCGTCCGCCCCGAAGTAGTGACGCCGGATGTCGCCGCCCGACCCCACGTTGGTGCCGGTGCCCGCCAGCGTGGCGCTCAGGGTCGTGGCAGCGGGGCAGTTGGTAGTGAAGCTAATGCCGCCGAAGTTCTCGGTGCCGAGGTTGTTGGTCCCGCAGTTCCCGCCGTTGTAAAAGGTGTAGGCGTAGGTCGGCTTGACCGTCAGGCCCTTGAAGACGTCGATCTCGACGCTCGCCAGGATCGCGAACGACTCCTTCTGACCCGGGGCGGCCACCCGGTCGATCGCCTCAGCGATCTGGGCGTAGGTCAGGGTGCTGCGAGCGTTCGGCGCCCACTTGGTCTCGAGCGAGGCGCCCGGGAAGTCGCCGGTCCAGAGGATGCCGGGCTTGTAGGCGTGCCCCCGCGTCGGCTGACCACCGAAGCGGCCGATCGACGTCACCGGGATAAACGGCAGGAGCGAGCCCGGACCCGTGATGGGGGTCTCGAGGTACAGCCACTTGGTCTCGACCGCGCCCGCCACGTCGGTGTCGAGGTCGAGGTTGGCCGTGATGCCGGTGTGCACGACAGCGTTGTTGTTGGAGCCGAAA
>JBGPYK010000350.1:0-3771 GCA_041493245.1 Methylomirabilia bacterium
GACGTCCGCGTGGTCGTCATCCGTGGCGCGGGCAAGGCCTTCTGCTCGGGGATGGACCTGGACGAGATGAGCCGGCGCCAGCGCGACGAGGCCGATCCCGAGACCGGGGTCACGGCGGCGCTCCAGCGGGTCGAGCGGTCGCGGCATCCGACGATCGCGATGGTCCACGGCGATGCGTTCGCGGGCGGCTGCGAGCTGGCCCTGCACTGTGACCTCCGGGTCGCCGCGGAGGCCGTGCGATTCGCCATGCCGCTGGCGCGCCTGGGCATCGTCGTGCCCTTCCTGCTGGGACAGAAGCTGATCGAGATCGTGGGCCCGGCGGCGAGCCGGGAGATCCTGCTCATCGGCCGTCCCTTCGATGCCCGGCGGGCCTTCGAGATCGGGATGGTCCACCGTGTGGTGCCGGCGGCAGAGGTGGAGACCGCGACCTACGAGCTGGCGCGGACGATCGCCGACAACGCGCCACTCTCGTTGGCGGGCATGAAGGCGATGATCCAGCGCTCGCTCGCCCTGCGCGAGCGCATCGAGCACGCTGACCTCGACGCGCTCGTGACCCGCGCCCGCAAGAGCGCGGATGCCCGCGAAGGCGTCCGCGCCATGCTGGAAAAGCGCCGCCCCCACTTCACCGGCGAGTGAGCTAAGCTCCGTGAGCATGGAGCCGACCCCGCCTGGCCCTGACGATCCGCTGGTCGCCGCGCGCGCACGCGCCGAGGAGAACCTCTACTGGCGCTATCTGGGCGTCGAGGTCGACGACGCCAGACCGGGCTGGGTGCGCCTGCGGGTCGAGGTGGGTGACGAGTTGCGCAACGCGAGGGGCGCGCCGGTCCACGGCGGGGTGATGAGCGCGCTCGTCGACATGGCCGTGGGCGGCGCACTGGGGACGCTGAGCGAGGCGTCCGCCGGCGGCGTGGGCCAGACGACGCTCGACTTGAACGTGAGCTTTCTCGCGGCCGCGACCAAGGGGCCGATCTTCGCCGAGGGGCGGATCCTGCGCCGCGGGCGCACGGTCGCCTTCGGCGAAGCGAACATCACCGACGCGACCGGCCGGCTTTGCGCCGTCGGGCGTGCCACCTACATGATTCTGGCGCGGCCCGCGTGAGCGCGCCGCATTCCGCCGTGAAAGGGGAAACGTCCATGGCCATTCCGATCGTGCTGTCACCGTCGATGCCCAAGCCCATCCTCGAGATAGCCCACGGCATGCTACCCGAGGGCTTCGAGCTGCGTGTGCTCGAACAGCATGGGCCGGAGTTCTTCAAGGGGCTGAAGGACGCGCAGTACTTCACGGGCTTCGCGAGGACGTCGCTGGGCCCCGACTTCTACCGGGCGGCGCCGCAGCTCAAGCTCGTCCAGCTCATCAGCGCCGGCTACGATCGCTGCGACCTGGCGGCGGCGCGGCAAGCCAACGTCCCCATCGCCAACAACGGCGGGGCCAATTCCATCGCCGTGGCCGAGCATACGCTGACGCTGATCCTCTCCGTCCTCAAGCGGCTGGCCTGGATGCACGCCAACGTCACCGCTGGTAAATGGCGGGTGGGGGACTTCGCGGAGAACCGGGTCTACGAGCTGTACGGCAAGACCGTGGGCATCGTAGGGCTCGGGACCATTGGCAAGAAAGTCGCGCGGCGCCTGCACGGCTTCGACGTCGAGATCATCTACTACGACATCGTTCGGGTGACCGAGGACCAGGAGGAAGCGCTCGGGGTCAAGTTCCGGCTCCTCGACGAGCTGCTCTCGGTCTCGGACATCGTGACCCTACACGTGCCGCTGACGTCGCTCACCCGCAACATGATGGACGCGCGCACGCTGGGCAAGATGAAGGAGACCGCGATCCTCATCAATACCTGCCGTGGCCCCGTGGTCGACGAGGAGGCGCTCTTCCAGGCGCTGACCACCAAGCACCTCGCGGCCGCCGGCCTCGACGTGATGGAACAGGAGCCGCCGCCGGCCGACCACAAGTTCTTCAACCTGCCCAACATCATCCTCACCCCGCACATGGCGGGGCCGACGTGGGAGAACTGGACGCGGATCTTCCGCAATGCCTTCGACAACATCCAGCGCGTGGCCGCCGGCCGGCCGCCGCTCTGGGTGATTCCCGAGCTGCGCGACCTATGAAGTTCGGCATCCAGAACCTCCTCTCGATCCGCGAGTGGCAGACCCACGCCGAGGTCTACGGCCACGCCCTCGCGGAGTGCCGGCTCGCCGACGAGCTGGGGTTCGACACGGTGTGGCTGGCCGAGCACCACTTCTCCCATTACGGGATCTGCCCGTCGCTGGCCGTGCTGGCGGCGGCGGTGGCGCGCGAGACCCAGCGCGTCAGGATCGGGACGGCCGTCGTCATCGCGCCGTTCGCCCACCCGATCCGCATTGCCGAGGAATGGGCCATGGTCGACATCCTCTCCGGCGGCCGGCTCGAGTTCGGCCTCGGGCGCGGCTACCAGCCCAAGGAGTTCGCGGGGCTCGGCGTCTCGATGGAGCGGACGCGCGAGCGCTTCGACGAGAGCCTCGAGCTGATCCGGCAGGCGTGGACGCGCGACCGCGTCACCTTCGAGGGCGAGTTCTACACGGTGCGCGACGTGGCCGTGCTGCCGAAGCCGCTTCAGAAGCCGCACCCGCCGCTGTGGACAGCTGCGGTTTCCCCTGACACGTACACGCTGGCCGCGCGCCGGGGCCTGCGCCTGCTGACCTCACCCGCGTTCACGCCCTTCGACATCCTTCGCAAGAACTACGACGCCTACCGTGCCGAGTGGCGGGCGACCCACGGCGCCGACGGCGGGGAGATCATCCTGAACAAGATCATCCACGTCGCGGATTCTTCGCGGCAGGCACGGGAGGATCTGCGCGAGCCGATCCAGTGGTTCTTCCGCACCCAGGCCGATCTCATCGCCGATCCCGCCGGCGCGCCGCCGGATCAGTACCGCTTCTATCGCCGCGTGCGTGAAAACCTGCTCTCGCTCAGCGACGAGGTGGCGCTGGATCAGGCGGCCATCGTCGGCGACCCCGAAGAGGTGGCCGACAAGATCCGGGCGCACTCCGAGGCGCTCGGCGTCACGTACTTCATGGGGGCGTTCTCGCGCGGCGGGTTGCCCCACGACAAAGTCACCCACTCGATGCGGCTCTTCGCCGAGAAAGTGATGCCCCGACTATGAAGATCCTCTACACGCCGAATTTGATCGCGCCGTCCCTCACCGACGACCAGCGCTCCCGCATCCTCGCCGCCGCCGGCCCGGGCGCGCGCATCGTGGACGCCAAGGACCCCGCGAAGCAGCGCGAAGAGATCGTCGACACCGACATGCTGTTCGGGCGCGTGTCACCCGAGATCTACGTGCTGAACAAGCGGCTCCGCTACTACCACTCGATCGGCGCCGGCGTCGACGCCATCCTGATCCAGGAGCTCGTCGAGAGCGACGTCATTCTGGCCAGCGAGAAGGGCGACGTGGGCATCCACCTCGCCGAGCACGCGATGGCGCTCCTGCTCGCGCTCACGCGCGGGCTGCACACGGTGATCCGGAAGCCGGACTACACGCTGCGCGAGTCGATCCGCCGCGAGCAGTGGGAGCTGTACGACAAGACCATGGGCATCGTTGGCTTTGGCGGCACCGGACGCGCGGTAGCCCAGCGCGCGCGCGGGTTCGGCATGCGTCTGCTCGCCGTCGACATCGAGGACGTACCGCCCGCGCACGGGGTCGAGGCGATCTGGAAGCCGGACCGGATGTCCGAGCTGCTCGGGGAATCCGACGTCGTCGTCATCTGCCTGCCCCTGACCAAGGCGAC
>JBGPYK010000207.1:0-5131 GCA_041493245.1 Methylomirabilia bacterium
AGCCGCACGCGCCGATCGGACCACGGCGACTTCGGGTCCCACTGGTCGAAGAAGTCGAGGAAGTGGACGCCGATCGCGCCCGAGAAGGCTACCCGGATCGACGGGTCGCGCTTCAGCTCCAGTGCCGTCGGGGTGTCGAGCATGTACGCGATGTCCACTTCACCCTTCTTCAGCATGGCCGCCCGCGTGGTGGGATCGGGGACGACCTTGAACACCAGCCGCTTCACCGAGGGTACCTTGCGCCAGTAGCCCTCGAAGGCCTCCATGACCAGCTCGATGCCGGGCGTGTGGCTCACGAACTTGTACGGCCCGAGCCCGATGGGATGCTTCTTGAAGCCCTCGTTGCCGACCTGCTCGACGTATTTCTTTGGCACGACCCAGCTCGCGCCGCTCGCCAGCGTTCCGTAGAACGTCATGAAGTCGGGAAAGGGCTCGTGAAGGTGGAAGCGCACCCGGTACGGACCGACGATCTCGACCTCCCGCACCTTGTCCTTGAGGACCTTGCCGACCTTGGACCGCTGGTAGCTGAACTTCACGTCGTCGGCGGTGAAGGGATCGCCGTTGTGGAACTTGAGCCCCTCGCGCAGCTTGAACTCGTAGGTCTTCTGATCCGTGCTGACCGTCCACGACTCCGCCAGGCTCGGCGCCATCATGCTGCCGGGCATCGCTTTGAAGAGCGCGTCGTGCATCGCGTAGAGCACCCAGAACGGCGTGACGAAACCCGCGGTGTTCTCGCCCGGATCGAACCACGCCGGGGCCAGGGTCACGTACAGCGCCCAGCGCATCTCGCCTTCCGGCTTTGTCGGCGACGCCGACTTTGGCTGGGCGGTGGCGTCTCCGGCGAGACCGGCCACGACGAGAACGGCAATCAAGAATCGCTTCATCGACGTCTCCTTGGTGTCGGATCGAGAGCCCCTCGAACCGGGTTCGGGTGGTGGATATACTACAGCGGCGCCGGCCCGCCTTTCTGGCGGGGCGCGTGGAGCGCCTGGAGAAACGTCTTCGGGGTGACGATGCGGATGCCGCGGTGTTCCTGGAGGGCGAGCAGGTCGATGTTTCGCGTGACCTCGCCGGGCGTCAAGATCGCGACGCTTGGATCATACCGCTCGGCGTCGAGGGCTCGCTCGCACCGCGCGGACGGCGTCAGCGACGTCGCGTTCGACGACCGAAGGCTTGCGCTTCTTGCCCTTGCTGCGGAGTTCGTCAACCATGCCGAAGAAGCGAGCGCGGCGGACCTTGAGGGCATTGACCGTGCGGACCATGTTCATAGACCTCCTCACGCTCGCACTTGACCTGATTATATCAACTCTATCAATCGCCAATTGGCTCAGCTGCTTCGACGTCCTGCGCCGGCGGGCGAGGACCACCGCGCCAACCACGGCCGTCGAGCCGCGCGGCGATACGCTACGGCCTCCGGCGGACGAGGGGCACGGCCAGCGGCACGATCACGGCGAGCGCGACGATCGCGTTGACGGTGAACGCCCTGGGGGCGCCGATGCTGCTCGCGAGCAGCCCGATGGCGAGCGTGCCGAGGGGCTGGGTCCCGATACACGCCGAGAGGATGCCCATGGTTCCCCCCCGCACGCGCTCCGGCGCGGACAGGAGCACGACGGTGCTCTGCATCGTGGCGAACGCGGACTCCGCGGCGCCGATCACGACGAGCAGGGCCAGGCATACGGGCAGCCGCCGCGACGCCGCGAATGCCACGAGGATGACCGGGGCGGTCAGCACGCCGGCGCCGAACACCCGCGCGTGCGCGACGTGCCCGCGCTGCGCGGCGATCGCCAGCGCGCCGGCGAGCGCCCCGAACCCGTCGGCCGCGACCAGCGCGCCGAGCGCCGCCGGACCGGCGGCCAGGATGTCCCGGGCGAACACGGGCAGCATGTGCTGGTACGGGAAGAAGAGGACGTTCATGGCGACCGTGCACAGCAGCACCGCGCGCACGGCCGGGCTCGCCCACGCGGCGCGCAGCCCGAGGGCAAGGCTCGACACCACCGATGCGGACGCGGTGTAGACGAAGTTCAACTTCCTACTGCCGTCCTCGCCGGCTCGATCAGCCGGCCATCGTCCGACCGAGAGTTTGCTGACAAGTGGGTCGATCGGGGCTATTGTTACTCTCGCTGGATGCTGAGCATGCCAACCGTCGCTAGCGTTGTCTTGGCGCTGGCCCTGTCCCTGGCCGGGGCCGGTGCCGCCCGCGCGGCCGAGTGGACCGTGAACACCGTCGCGCGCACCGACGGAGTGGGCGTTCGCTGCGTGCTCGAGTCGAGCCGGCAGTCTGTCCCCGACGGCTACCAGAAGACGAGCGCCTACATCTCCGTCGCGCCGCGGTCGGTCGCCGTCACCTCCGCTTCGGTGCTCGACGGCGGTTTCACGGACATCGGACTGGTGGTCGATCACGAGGAGTTCATTCCGATGGACCGGCTGGGGGGCGACAAGACGGCGCTGTTCGACTCGAAGTACGACCGCGTGGTCGAGCAGTTCAAGGCCGGCATGGAGGTGCGGGTGCAGCTCCGCTTCTGGCCAACGTGGCCGGCGACCGGCACGCACTCGACGACGTTCAGCCTGATCGGGTTCACCAAGGCCTACGGCCAGCTCTCCGGGTGCCGGTAGCCCGGCACCCGGACTGACGCCCAGGAGATTTCCATGGGGTTGCGGCTCAAGTTCAACCTGGTTCTGCTCGTCGTGTTCCTCGTAGGGCTCGGCGTGAGCGGGTATGTGTCGTACGGCCTGCTCGTACGGAACGCGCGTGACGAGGTCACACGGAACGCCGGTCTCATGATGGAGACCGCGCTCGCCATCCGTGGCTACACCGTCAGTCAGGTCCGGCCGCACCTGGAGATGCAGCTCATGCGGGTCTTCCTGCCGCAGAGTGTGCCGGCCTTTGCCGCCACCGAGACCCTCAACGAGCTGCGGAAGAAGCACTCCGAGTACTTCTACAAAGAGGCGACGCTCAACCCCACGAACCCCCGGAACCGCGCCACGGACTGGGAGGCCGACCTCGTGAACCAGTTCCGCAACCATCCCCAGCTCACGGAGATGATCGGCGAGCGGGACACCCCGGCCGGCCGGGCGCTGTACATCGCGCGTCCGATCCAGATCGTCAACCCCGCGTGCCTGACGTGCCACAGCACCCCGGACGCGGCGCCCGCGACGATGATCAAGCTCTACGGGCCCGCGAACGGGTTCGGCTGGAAGGTCAACGAGATCGTGGGGGCGCAGGTCGTGTCGGTCCCGATGTCGCTGCCGCTGCGGAACGCGCAGAACGCCTTCTACACGTTCATGGCCTCGCTGGTCGCGATTTTCGTCGTCGTCTTCGTGGCCCTCAACGTGATGCTGAGCTGGCTGATCGTGCGGCCCATCGCCCGGATGTCCCATGCCGCCGACCAGGTGAGCACAGGTCACTTCGAGATCGCGGAGCTTCCGGAGGCGGGCAAGGACGAGATCGCCTTGCTGGGCCGTGCCTTCAACCGGATGCGGCGCAGCTTGCAGAAGGCGATGCAGATGATCGAGGGTTGAGGGCCGTGACGGAGTCGCTGCCCGAGCCCGGCCGTCGGACGCTTCTCGTCACGGTGGTCTTCGTCGACATCGTCGAGTACTCGACACGCGTGGTGGCGCAGCAGATCGAGCAGAAGACCCGGCTGAACGAGATGATCGGTCGGGCGATCGAGGCGGTGCCGGTGGCGGAGCGGATGACGGTCGACACCGGCGACGGCGCCGCGCTCTGCTTCCTCGGCGACCCGGAGGA
This sequence comes from Methylomirabilia bacterium, assembly GCA_041493245.1. Lineage (GTDB taxonomy): Bacteria > Methylomirabilota > Methylomirabilia > Rokubacteriales > CSP1-6 > DATHGT01. The sequence goes on from JBGPYK010000207.1 coordinate 3,749, forward strand.
CGCCCTGATCGCCGCCAGCAACTTACGGGCGGCCGCCGGAAGCGCCCTGGCGTTGCGGCTCGGGATCAACCTGGGGCCGGTGAAGATCGTCAAGGACGTCAACGGGCGGCCCAACATCATCGGCGACGGCATCAACGACGCCCAGCGCGTCATGAGCTTCGCACAGCCGAACCAGATTCTCGTCTCGCGGTCCTATTACGAGGTCCTGTCGCGGCTGTCTTACGAGTACAGCCGACTGTTCGCGTACGCGGGTCTGCACCGCGACAAGCACGTGCGCGAGCACGAGGTCTATGAGGTGACGACCGGGGAACCCGGGACGGTCGTCCCGGCGCCGCCCCCGGCGGTGGCGCGGCCCAAGGAAATGGTGGTGGACACGGAGTTCGTGCCGCCACCGTCGCCCGGGCCGGCCTCCGCGCGCTTCGACGCGGCCGTGCTGGGGCGGCTCGAGGCCGCTCTGGCCCACTGCATCGGTCCGCTGGCGCGCGTGATCCTCCGTAAGGCGGCCGGGGCCGCCACCGACCTCCCGCAGCTTTACCGGACGCTCGCGGCAAGCGTGCCGGAGTCGAAGCACGTCGAGTTCGCGCGGCAGGTCGGCGATCTCACCGGCCATCTTGCCGCGCCCCCCGATCCTGTCGTCCCATCCGCGGGCGCGCCGGCGCCGGCGGGCGCGCCCCAGCTTCTGTCCGCCGAAGTCCTGGCCACCGCGACCGAACGTCTCGCGGTCTACATCGGCCCCGTCGCGAAGGTCATGGTGAAGAAGGCGGCGGAGCAGGCGACGAGCGCCCGCGACCTCTACCAGCGCCTCGCCCCGCACATCGACGACCCCAGGGACCGGGAGCGCTTCCTCGCGCTCACGCCCGACGGGCGCTTGACTCCGGGCTCGAGTTGAGCGACGTTTGGCGCCGAGAACCACGGGTCGACGGAGAGTGACCCGCGTTCAATCCTGCGAGGAGGCCCTCATGAGTTACGAGATCAAGGTCGAGGACGTCGAGTACATCCGCCACGCCGGCGCGCCGCAGCTCGCGCGCCTCTACCGGCCGCAGGGCGCGGGGCCGTTTCCCATCATGGTCGAGCTGCACGGCGGCGCGTGGTGCCGGAGCGACCGTCTTGCCGACAAGATCATTCACGAGGCGCTGGCCAAGAGCGGCGTGATCGTGGCCGCGCTCGACTGGCGGCAGCCGCCGGTGGCCCCGTATCCCGCCTCGTTCCAGGACATCCACTATGGGATCCGCTGGCTCAAGGCGCGGGCGACGGAGTTGGGGAGCCGGCCGGACATGGTGGGCTCGATGGGCAATTCGAGTGGCGGGCACCAGGCGATGCTGCTCGGGATGCGGCCCTTCGATTCGCGCTATAGCGCCTTGCCGTCGGCGGCGGGATGGCCGG
>JBGPYK010000372.1:0-3649 GCA_041493245.1 Methylomirabilia bacterium
CCAGCTCCTCACCGGCAGCTTCATGGACTACCTCGTCCCCACCGCAATGGAGCTGCCGCCCATCGAGACGGTGCACCTCGAATATCCGTCGCCGCGCAATCCGCTCGGCATCAAGGGCCTGGGCGAGGGCGGCGCGATCTCGCCCCCCGCAGCCATCGCCAACGCCATCGAGGACGCACTCCAACCCTTCAACGTGAAAATCACCGAAACCCCCGTCAGCCCCGCCCGTTTGCTCGCACTGATCCAGGAAAAGCAAGCGTGAAGCCGGCGCCGTTCGAGTACGCTGATCCGCGCTCGCTCGACGACGCGCTGGCCCTGCTCGCGCGCCATGGTGACGACGCGAAAATCCTGGCCGGCGGGCAGAGCCTCGTGCCCATGCTGAACTTCCGCCTCGCCCGGCCGGCCATCCTGATCGACATCAACCGCGTGGGCGGCCTCGACGGGCTCGCAGAGACGGGCGGCGCACTCCGCCTCGGCGCGCTCGTCCGCCAGCGAACGCTCGAGCGGTGGGCCCGGGACCGCGCGCCGCTGCTCGCGACGGCGCTCGGCCACATCGGTCACGCGGCGATCCGCAACCGCGGCACGGTCGCAGGCAGCATCGTGCACGCCGATCCCGCCGCCGAACTGCCCGCGCTGCTGCTTGCCCTCGACGGCGCCGTCGTGGCGCGCTCGGTGCGCGGCGAGCGGCTGATCCCGGCCGCCGCACTGTTCCAGGGGCCGCTCATGACGAGCCTCGCCGACGACGAGATCGTGACTGAGACGCGGTGGTCGCTCCCCGCCGCCGGCGACGGTTGGGGCTTCCACGAGGTGGCGCGGCGCCACGGCGATTTCGCCCTCGTCGGCGCCGTCGCCACCGTCGGCCTGCGCGGCGGCCGTCTCGAGCGCGTGCGGATCGCCGTATTCGCCGCGGGACCGACGCCGATTCGGATGGCGAGTGCCGAGCACGCGCTGGCCGGCCAGGCGCCGTTGCCGGCGCTCTTCGCCGAAGCGGCGCAGGCCGCCGCCCGCGAGCTAGACACGCAGGCCGATCTCCATGCCACGGCCGAATATCGGCGCGCCGTCGCCGCCACGCTCATCGCCCGCGCTCTCGTCGACGCAGCAGGGCGCGCGACGGATCAAGCGTAATGACGCGGACGATCCGGCTGCACGTGAACGGTCAGGCGTACGAGCGCGCCGTGGAGCCCCGGACGAGCCTGGCCGACTTCCTGCGCGACGACCTCGATCTCACCGGCACCCACGTCGGTTGCGAGCACGGTGTGTGCGGCGCCTGCACCGTCCTGCTCGACGACCAACCCGTGCGGAGCTGCCTGCTCCTCGCCATCCAGACGGACGGCGCACGGCTGACCACGGTCGAGGGACTGGCGGAGGGTGAGCGCCTGCACCCGCTGCAGCAGGCGTTCTGGGACCATCACGGTCTTCAGTGCGGTTTCTGCACGCCCGGAATCCTGTTGACGGCCAAAGCGTTTCTCGCCGAGAACCCGCAGCCGAGCGACATGGAAATCCGCGAGGCCATCGCCGGCAACCTCTGCCGCTGCACCGGCTACCACTTCATCGTGGAGGCGATCCGCGCCGCGGCCCGTCCCCCGCTCGCCTGAGGCGGCTTCGACTACTTCTGGTCGGCGACGATGCTCCGGATCTTCTTCACGAGCTCGCCGTAGGAGGAGCGCCGGATCACGGTGTTGAACTGGCCACGGTAGTTCTCGACGAGGCTCGCGCCGCCGATCGCGACGTCGTCGACCCGCCAGCCATCTCCGGCGGCGCGCATCAGCCGGAAGTCCACCAGCGTCTCGTTGCCCTGGGGAGAGCTGGTCACGCGGGCCTGGACTACCGCGCGATCGCCGTCCACGCCTTCACCGATGTACGCGATCTGGTCGCCATCGTAGGAATCGATCTTGCCGAGGTACGCTCGATCGAGAAGGTCGGTGAAAAGAATGACGAACTCGCGGCGCTCGGCGTCCGTCCGCTCCGCCCAGTGGCGCCCGAGGGCCCGCTCCGCCATCGCGCGAACGTCGATCGCCGCCTCCATGATCCTGCGCACCGCCACGCGGCGTTCGCGCGCGTGCTCGGCGCCCTTGACCGCGGGATCATCGAGGACCTTGAGGACGTCGTCGACTCGACTCCGCACCTGATCGGTGGCGGTCCCCGCCCACCCGCTCGTGGCGAGCGTCAGGGCGAGAACAATGAGAAGGGGGGTGCTATACAGGAATTTCCGGGGCACCCGCGGAGTATAGCAGCGCGAGCGGATCAGGCCGGCGTGAAGAGCGCGGGCAGCGTGCGCAGCGCGTCGGCGATCCGCGGGCCGTGCCACGACAACGGCTTGCCGTCGACGAGGTGGATGCGCCCGTCGCGCACCGCGGGCACCTTTTCGTAGGGCGCGAAGTCTTTCACGTGCACGCGGCGGAACCTGAAGGGCTCGTCGGGCAGGAGGACGACCTCGGGGCGTCGAGCCGCCACCGCCTCCAGCGTGACGGCCGGGTAGCGCTCGGCGGCGTCCGCGAAGACGTTCGTCGCGCCGCAGATGGCGAGCACGTCGTGGATGTAGGTGTCGGCGTTGATCGTCATGTAGGGATCGCGCCAGATCGCATAGAACACGCGCACGGGCAGACGGCCCGCCGCCGACCGCCGCGCGCGCTCGAGCAACGACGCCAGCTCGTCGGCGAGCGCCCCGGCCCGCTCCGCCGTCCCCGTCATCTCGCCCAGATCGCGGATCATGGCGATGGCGCCGGCGACCGTCCGCGGATACGTGACCCAGACGGGAATGCCCCACGCGCGCAGGGTGTCGACGTGCTCGCGGACGTTCTCCTCGACGTTGGCGATCACGAGGTCGGGGGCGAGCGCGCGGATGCGCTCGAGGTCGGGGTTCTTCTCGCCGCCGATCCGCGTCTTGCCGCGCAGGACGTCGGCGGGCTCGCGGCAGTAGACGGTGATGCCGACGAGAGCGTCGGCCAGGCCGAGGTGGCAGAGCAGCTCGGTCGTGCTCGGGATGAGCGAAACGATTCTTGCCGGCCGGTCAGCCAATCCGGCGGCTGCGCAGGCGCTCGACGAGATCGATCACCTCGCGGGTGCGGTCGGCCAGCTCCGCGTCCCACTTCATGATCTCCTCCGTGGGCGCCTTGCGGTCGATCGCGTCCTCGAGGTTGGTCACGGCCACTCCGAACACCTTCAGCACCCTGCGGGTCTCGTCACTCGGCATGCGGGTCCTCCTTCACGAGCCGGCCGTCACTCGAGCGACAGCGCGGGCGCGTCCTTCCACTTCGGCTCGCCCTCGGGGCGGAAGTTCTTGGTGTTCACCCAGTGCAGGCCGTGGTGGAGGTTCATCTTGTACTTGCCGCCGCCGTAGCGCTCACCGATCCATCCTGGGGGATCGCCGAGGAACGGCTCCATCTCGTCCGACGACATCCGCACCAGCCACTTGAAGCGGATCGTCCCCGCGAACGGCTCCTGCACGCCGATGGTCGCCGTGAACTCCGGCCAGACGCGGAGGAACTCCTCGAGCACCTGCTTACGCGTGGGCCGCTCCACGCCACGGTTCTGGAGGTTGCGTCGCAGGTACGGCTCGATCAGCTCCCAGCACCACGCGGCGATCACGGCGAGGCGGAGTGTATCACGGAGCTCGGCGAGTCGCGTCCTGGCCTCGGTGAATACCTAC
>JBGPYK010000223.1:0-4964 GCA_041493245.1 Methylomirabilia bacterium
ATGGATCAGCGCATCCTCGAGTTCATCGGCGACCTACGGCGGGCGGAAGTCCGCATCTCGCCCTCCGAGGCGCTCGATGCCCTGGCGGCGAGCACCGAGGTCGGTCTCGGTGATCGGGACACGTTCAAGACCGCCCTCGCCGCGACGCTGGTCAAGGAAGCGCGCGACCGCGAGACGTTCGACCGAATCTTCAACCTCTACTTCCTCGACCTCCAGACCTTGGGCGAGGGGCTCAAGAAGGCGCTCGGCCCCGAGGACCCGCGCGTGCAGGGGCTGCTCGACCGTCTCGCAAATGAGGAAGGGCTCGAGCTGGACGAGCTGACCCAGCTCCTCATGCGCGGCGAGGGCGCCGAGATGGAGATGGCCATCCGCTCGGGCGGGCGCAACGTGGGGCTCGAGCGGCTCATGTACTTCCTGCAGGTCGGCTACTTCTCCCGGCGCATCGCGGACAACTTCGACCTCAGCGCCATCGAGCGCGACTTCGCGGAGATCATGCGCCTGCTGGAGGCCCGGGGTCTCGACCCCGGCCAGCTCGCCCGCATCCGCAACTACCTGGAGCTGCGGCTGGAGGCGTTTCGGCGGATGATCCGCCAGCACGTGGAGCGCGAGCTGGAGCGGCGGGCGTGGCGGCAGGGCGAGAAGCTCACGCGGGAGGTGCTCGCCGACAAGCCGCTGTTCGCGCTGACGCCCGACGAGGTCGCGCAGATGAAGACGGTGGTGGCGCGGCTGGCGCGGAAGATCAAGGACGCGCTCGCCCTGCGCCGGCGCGAGGAGCAGCGGGGGCGGATCGACAGCCGCCGCACGATCAGGAGGAGCCTGCAGTACGACGGCGTGCCCATGGAGATCTTCCTCCGCCGCCGACACCGGGACAAGCCCAAGCTGATCACGATCTGCGACGTCTCGGACTCCGTGCGGAACGCCTCGCGCTTCATGCTCCAACTGGTGTGGAGCCTGCAGGAATGTTTCAGCCGGGTGCGGTCGTTCGCGTTCGTCTCGGAGATCGCGGAAGTGACCCAGGCCTTCAACACGTATCCCGTCGAGCGCGCCATCGAGTGGGCGCTCAAGGGCGCCGCCGTCGACTACCACTGCCGCTCCGACTTCGGCTTCGCCTTCAACCAGTTCGTCCGCACGGAGCTGGACGGCCTCGATCGCAAGACGACGATCCTCCTCCTCGGCGACGCGCGGAACAACTACAACGACGCCCAGGCGTGGACGCTCAGGCTGATCCGCGAGCGGGTAAAGGGCATCATCTGGCTGAACCCGGAGGGCCAGTGGGGCTGGGGCGTGGGCGACAGCGTCATGCCGCTCTACGCGCCGTCCTGCGACCTCGTCCGCGAGTGCCGCACCATCGCCCAGATCGGCGAGGTGGTCGACAATCTGGTCCATCACTGGTGGCGCCGAGGGCGCTAGCGCGAAGTAAGCGGGGGCCCGGCGCGCGATTGATCGCGGCCGGCGCGATCCTGCTGCTCCTCGCTTCCCTTGGGGTTCCCTCCGCGCAGCAGCCCGACTGCCTCACGCTCGAAAACTTCGCGACCGGCAAAGTCGGTGAGTTGCCGTCGGACTGGAAGGTGAGGAAGGCCGACGGCAAGGACGTCTACTCGGTGCAGGAAGAGGCCGGCGTGCGCTTCCTCCGGGCGGTGTCCCGCGGCCTCGGCATCCAGGCGGCGAAGGAACGGGAATGGGACCTGAAGACGTATCCCGTCCTCGCGTGGTCGTGGCGGCCCCGGCAGTTCCCGCGCGGCGCCGACGAGCGCGAGTCCGCCAAGAACGACAGTGCCCTCGCCGTATACCTGCTCGTGCCGTACTCGTCGATTCGAGGCCCCAAGGCGGTGAAGTACATCTGGAGCGAGCGCGTCCCCGTCGCGACGCACCTGACCTCCAACGCCGGGCTCACCCAGGTCCGCGTGCTGCGCAGCGGCCCGGCCGCCAAGGACCAGTGGACGGAGGAACGGGTGAATGTCCTCGAGGACTACAAGCGGTACTTCAACGAGGCCGACGCGCCCAAGCCCGCCGGCATCGCCGTCCTCACCGACGCCGACGACACCCGCTCGGTCGCCGAAGGCGACTACGCCAACTTCCGCGCCTGCCGCAAGTAGCTGACCAGCAGCTCGCCCGCCTGATCGACCTCCTCGGTCGTCGTGAAGCGCCCGACGCTGAGGCGGACGGCGCCGCGTCCGATCGCCGGGGCCACGCCCATGGCGGCGAGCACCGGCGACAGATGGACCTGCCCTTCGTGGCACGCCGATCCGGTGGACGCGGCGATCTCGGGAATGCCGTCGAGCAGCTCGGCGCCGACGTGGCCGACGAAGTTGACGTTGAGGGTGTTCGGCAGGCGAGACGTCGGGTGGCCGTTGAGGACGACAGCGTCTCCCAGCTCGCCGCGCAGGTAGGCCCAGAGCCGGTCGCGCAGCTCCCGCAGCCGCTCGCTAGCCTCCGGGAGGCCACGCCGGGCCACTTCGCACGCCGTTCCGAGCCCCACCATGTAGGGGACGTTCTCCGTGCCGGCCCGACGCCCCCGCTCGTGACCGGCGCCGTGGATCAGAGGCTCGAGATCGAGGCCGGGACGGATATAAAGCGCGCCGACGCCTTTCGGCGCATAGACCTTGTGCCCGGCGATCGACACGAGGTCGACGTCCAGCTCACCGACGTGGACCGGGATCTTCCCGGTGGACTGCGCCGCATCCGTGTGGACGAGGGCGCCGTGGGCGTGGGCCAGCCGCGCGATCTCCGCGATCGGCTGGATCGTTCCGACCTCGTTGTTCGCGTGCATGATCGTCACCAGCGTCGTCGGCTTCCGGAGCGCGCGCGCCAGGGCGTCGAGGTCCACGAGCCCCTCGCGGTCGACCGGCACGCGCGTGATGCGGCAGCCGAGGCGCTCGAGGAAGGCGCACGGTTCCACCGTCGCGGGGTGCTCGATGGTACTGGTGACGACGTGGACGTCGGCCGGCGTGGACTTCGCCAGCGCCGCGAAGGCGATGCCCTTGATCGCGTGGTTGCTGGCCTCGGTGCCGCCGCTCGTGAAGACGACGGCGTCCGGCTCGGTGCTCAGAAGCTCGGCCACCTGGGCGCGGGACCGCTCGACGGCCTCCTGGGCGACGCGCCCGTACTCGTGCCGGCTGGACGGGTTGCCGAAGTGCTCGCGCAGGTAGGGCTGCATCGCGTCGACCACCGCTGGGTCCAGCGGGGTCGTGGCGTTGTAGTCGAGGTAGATCACGCGCGTCATCGCTTTCTCGTCGGGTGCCGGCTCAGGCTCGTGCCGTGACCGGCGTGGCCGACGCCTCCCGCATCACCCACGCTACCACCACTCCCGAGGCCAGCGTGAGCGCGGCCACCAGGTGGATGGCGGCACCGAGGCCGACGAGATCAGCGACGATCCCCGACAGCAGCGCGCCGACGGCGTAGCCGAGATCACGCCAGAAGCGATAGACGCCGAGGCTCGTCGCGCGTGACGTGGGGTGCGCATGATCGGTGATGGCCGCGAGCAGCGTCGGGTACACCATCGCCGTGCCGAGTCCCTGTAACGCGGCGCCGAGCAGCCAAGCCGGGTAGGTCGGGACGAGCACCGTCAGCCAGATGCCTGCCGCTTGCACGATCATCCCTCCGGCGATGAGACCCTTGCGCCCCCAGCGATCAGAGAGTGGCCCGGTGGCGACTTGGAGGATGCCCCAGACGCTCGGGTACACGGCCTTGACGACGCCGATGGCCTCCACACCCAGCCCGTACGCCCCGAAGAAGAGCGGGTAGATCCCCCACGACATCCCATCGTTCAGATTGTTGACGAGACCGGCCTGACAGGCGGCGAACAGGCTCGCGTTGCCGATGCTGGTCGCGAAGAAGACGTGACCGAGCGACGGCGGGCGAGCTGCAGCGGCGTGGATCTGCGCCCGCGCCTCGAGATGGGCATGGCCCAGGGTCTCCCTGGCGAACAGCACGGAGAGGCCGAGGCCGATCGCGGCGATCGCGATGCCGAGGTAAAACGGTTGCGGCCGTAGCGCATAGTGGGCCGCAATGTAGCCGGTCACCCACGAGGTGACGCCGACCGCGAAGTAGCCGGCGAACTCGTTGAGCCCGAGCGCCAGGCCCCGTCGCTTCGGGCCGACGAGGTCGACCTTCATGATCACGGTCATGGACCACGCGAGCGCCTGGTTGGCGCCGAGGAGGACGTTCGCGACGTCGATCCACCACCACGCCGGGGCATAGATGATGAGGAACGGCACCGGAAGCGCGAAGCACCAGCCGGCGACGAGGAGGGGCTTGCGGCCGACGCGTTCCGAGATCCGTGCCGCCGCGAGGTTGAGGATGGCCTTGGTCACCCCGAAGCTGACGATGAAGGACGTGATCGCGGTCTTCGACGTGAGGCCGAACTCCCGCTCGCCGAGGAGCGGCAGCACGGTGCGCTCCAGCCCGACCATCGAGCCCACGAAGGCGTTGATGACGACCAGGAGCACGAACTGGGGAAGATTCTCCCGGAGTCCGAGCCGACGCTCCGTCACTCCCCGGTCAGGTTCCGGCGCCGGTTCTCGGCGAACGTCTCCGGCTGTGCGGGCAGGTCCGCCAGGGCGAAGGCGACGAACTCGGTCTTTGACCGGTATTGGAGCGCCGGATTGAAGCGGCGCTCAAAGCCGATCGTCGATCCGGGCTTGCCGCTCAGCCCCTTGCCGCAGGCGGCGCCGCCGAAGTGCGCGGGGTAGACCTCGAGATGGTCGGGGAGCTTCAGGAGTGTGCCGTGCAGGCTGTCGTAGAGCTGCTCGGCGAGGGCTATCTCGGCGCCGTCCCCGAGGAGGTCGGGTCGTCCGACGCCGCCCGCGAAGAGCGTGTCGCCCGTCAGGACGAACCACGGCTCGGGACCGCGGGTGCGGTCGGTCACGAGAATGGACAGACTGTCCGGCGTATGGCCCGGCGTATGGAGGAACGTCATCCGGACGTTGCCCATCTCGTGCTCTTCCCCGTCGACGACGGGCACG
>JBGPYK010000614.1:0-2075 GCA_041493245.1 Methylomirabilia bacterium
AACACGTTCGGGTGAGCGCTCCAGCGCGCCGCCTTGCCATCCGTGAACGTCAGCTCGAGGTCGTTCGGGTTCATCGGTGCGACGGCGACGACCGGACGGCCGGTGATGAGCGCCGGCATCGAGACTTCCGTCGTGCCGGCCGGCGGGCGCGCGCCGTCGGCGTAGAGCGACTCGCGCCTCAGGCGATCGAGCTCCGGCAGCTCGAGACCCGTCGGCCGCGCCTCGAACGTGATGCGCTGATCGAGCTCTTCGAGCACGAGCCAGACGACGCGCCGGAGACTCGGCGCGGTCCGCGTGAGGGGTGCGGGGTCGACGAGCCGCCACTCCGGCCCCGCCGCCACCTCGAGGAACATCCACAGGGTGTGCCCCAGCGTGACGGCGGCCAGCGGCGACGCGACGAGCGCGAGGCCACGGACCACGCGCAAAGCCAAACGTGGCCAAGGAAGCGCCGCCGCAAGCACCAGGACGACGAGGGCCAGCAGTCCGGGACGGCCGATCGCGTCCGTCCATCGGCCGACCGTCTCGTGCGTGATGCGCGCGAAGTTCAGCGAGATCAGGAGCGACGCCGCGGCCGTGACGGCGGCGAGCCGACGCCAGGCCGGCGCCCGGACGCGTCGGATCGCCTGCACGCCCAGGAAACCAACCCCGGCGAGCGCGACGATGTTCAGCACGAGCGCCACGAGCATTGGCGCTCCGAGCGGCACCCGGTTGTAGAAGTCCCAGTCCACGTGAAACAGCGTCTCGCGGCGGGCCTGGCTGAAGCACAGCGTCGAGAGCGAGAGACACGCGATCGCGTCGACCGCGCGTTTACGACGAGTCGACCGCTGGCGGTCGCCGGCAACGGGTGGCACCGGCTCGCCCGCGCCGCGGAACCACCACAGCTGGTCGGCCGGGGAGCTCCCGTCCGGACGACCGTGAGGACCTGGCCGTTCTCTGGTTCCGGGATCAGGCGTCTGCGCGGGCCCGTTCAGGGGTGTGTCCCTCCCAGCCCCGGTTGCCGGTCAGCGCGCCCGTCACGCAGGAAATCCAGTGGATCCTCTGGGCGACGGTCCCCGGCTTCCCATCGCCGACCATTATATGATTATGAAGAGTCAAGGATTCATCGGGTGGGCCTGCCCTGGCCGAGCTAGCTCGGCTTCCGGCGCGTGACCACCCACCCGCGGGTCTTCGAGCCGCCGGCACCGGTGGCGGACGCCTGGCGCCAGGTGCTCGACTGGCTCGGCTGCGAGCGCGCCTGGATTCCGCAGCCGACCGAGCGCCGTCTCTGGGGAGGAGACCGGCGCGAACTTCCGAGAATGAAGAGGGCTTTTTCGTGTCGTCGCGCGACAGCGCGATGCGCGAAAAAGGCGCGTTGAACGAAGCCGCCCGGCGACGGTCGCCAGCGACGCCAGCTATGGGGATTGATCGAGCGAGATGAGCGGCGGGAACGCGGCGGGCCAGGGCGAGGGCCGCGAGGGGTGGTAGCGTCTGCCGTGCCGAGGGCCGGGCGGGGCGACGATGAACCGGCGCGGCAAGACGATGCGGGGCGTTGAGACCAGGGGGAGACAGAGTGCGGGCGTGGCCGGGGAAGCGAACGGGGCCGAGCGCGCGGCGGGGAGGATCATGGGCTCCGCGCTCGGCGTGAGGGATCGCCGGGTCCCGACAGCGCCGGCAGCTCTTCGACGACGAGCAGGTGTCCGACACCGCACCGAGGGCACCGGGTGACGTCCTTGCCGGTGAGTCGAAGCACCATCGCTTCCCAGGGTTCCGGCGCCTGGGGGGGATGCGCCTCGGTGGCTCCTGGGGGCTGGCCGAGCAGTTCCCGCACCCGGGGCAGGTTCTTCCGGCGCACCGGGTTGGCGAGGAATCCGTAGTGCCGGATCCGGACGAAGCGGCGGGGCAAGACGTGGAGGAGAAAGCGGCGCAAGAAGGCCGCGGCGTCGAGGGTGGCGAGCCGGGGAGCGTTGCCGTGGGCGCGGTCCTTCCAGCGGAACGTCACCTGCCCGTCCTGCAGCGCGACGAGCCGCTCGTTGGAGAGGGCGATCCGATAGGCGTAGCGGCCGAGGTAAGCGAGGACCTGCTCGGCGCCGGCGAAG
>JBGPYK010000146.1:0-6188 GCA_041493245.1 Methylomirabilia bacterium
CCGTCGAACTTCTGCTACAACCACATCGGCCACTTCGCCTCCGCCGGCCACGCCGTCGCCAAGGCCCTCTTCTTCGGCGGCGTCACCCGCCGCTTCCCCGATCTGAATTTCGCCTTCCTCGAAGGCGGCGTCGGCTGGGCCTGTATGCTCTACGCGGACCTCATCGGGCACTGGGAGAAGCGCAACGGGCGTGCGATCCAGTCGACGCACCCGAGCAAGCTCGACCGCGCGGCGCTGCTCCAGTTCGCGCAGAAGTACGGTCGCGACGATCTGGTGGCGGCGGTGCGCCGCGGGGAGGGGTTGGAGGGCGACTCGAACTCGACCCTGACCGGCGGTGTCGAGGACGTCGACGACTACTTCCGGTGCAAGATCGAGCGCAAGGAAGACATCCGCGAGCTGTTCGTCCCACGTTATTACTTTGGCTGCGAGGCCGACGACCCCACCAACGCGTGGGCGTTCAACCGCCGGGCGAACCCGATGGGCGCGCGGCTCAACGCCTTGTTCAGCTCGGACATCGGGCACTTCGACGTCCCCGACATGGCGGACGTCGTCCCCGAAGCCTACGAGCTGGTCGAGCACGGCCTCATCACCGACGACGATTTCCGGGATTTCATGTTCACCAACGCCGTGCGGTTCTGGGGTGAGGTAAACCCGGACTTCTTCAAGGGCACGGTGGTCGAGAAGGCCGCCGCTGAGGTGCTCGCGGCTGGGGTCAGGCTTTGACTTCTGAACACTTCCGGTCCGACGTCGTCGAGGGTGTTCAGAAGTCAAAGCCTGACCCCGCGCTCGATCCTCAGGCGAGAGCCGTGATCGACCTCGTCATCAAGTCGGGGCGGCCGGCGTATCATCAGCTCTCTCCCAAGGACGCGCGCCAGCTCTTCCGCGAGACGCGTCCGGCCTCGACCCCCACGCCGCCCGAGATCGGCGCCGTCAGGGACCTCATGGCGGACGGTCCGCTCGGCCCGATCCCGCTTCGCCTCTACCGGCCGGCGGACGTCCCCGTCGCGACGCCGCTCGGGGTGCTGGTCTTCTTCCACGGCGGCGGATGGGTGATCGGCGACCTCGAGACGCACGACGTCCTGTGCCGGCAGCTCACGGCGGAGTCGGGCGTGAGCGTCGTGTCCGTCGACTATCGCTTGGCGCCGGAGCACAAGTTTCCGGCCGCAGCCGACGACGCGTGGGCGGCGACGCGTTGGATCGTCGCTCACGCCGCTGAGTTGGGCATCGACGCCAACCGCGTGGCCGTCGGGGGCGACAGCTCCGGCGGCAACCTGGCGGCCGTCGTCGCGCTGCTCGCCCGTGATCAGGACGCGCCGTCCATCGCCTGGCAGGTGCTGCTTTACCCGGTCACGGACGTGGGGGCCGAAACCCGGTCGTATCGTGACTTCGCCGAGGGCTATCTCCTCACCCGCGAGGGGATGCGCTGGTTCGCCGCGCACTATTTGAACGCTGCGGCCGACGCCACCGATTGGCGCGCGTCACCGCTTCGTGCGCCGTCGCTCGCCGGGCTGCCGCCGGCCCTGGTCGTCACCGCGGGCTTCGATCCCCTGCGCGACGAGGGCGAGGCGTATGCCGTGCGGTTGCGGGAGGCCGGGGTGCGCGTGGACGCCGTCTGCTACGGCGGGATGCTCCACGGGTTCGTGCCGATGGGGCGCCTCATCGATACCGGCAATCGTGCCGTCTCTTTCGTCGCCGCCTCCCTCCGCCAGGCGCTCCGATGAATCGAGGGAAGAACCGCCGCATCCGGTCACGGTTCTCGCTGGTGCTCGTCGCCGGTCTGGCGGTCCTCACCGCCTTCACGCTCCTCGCCCTGGCCGCGCCGTGGCCGGCCGAAGCCCAGAAAAAGAAAATCTTGAACATCGCCGCCAAGGAGCCGGACACCCTTGACCCGCACTCGAGCACCATCGGACAGGCGCAGGCGATCTCGCGGTTCATGTACCGGGGGCTGACGCGGTTCGCCATCAAGAACGGCAAGGTCACCACGGCCGAGGTCGAGCCGGACCTGGCCGAGAGCTGGACGATTTCCCCCGACGGCACCTTGTGGACGTTCAAGCTGCGCCGCGGCGTCCAGTTCCACAAGGGCTTCGGCGAAGTGACGGCCGAGGACGTGAAGTTCAGCTTCGAGCGGCAGATCAAGCGGGCGCCCGGCACGCGCTTCGGCGTCAACCTCGAGGTGATCAAGTCGATCGAGGTGGTCGACCCACACACGGTACAGATCGCGCTCAAGACCTTCGACCCGATATTCCCACTTCGGATGGTGGGCTATCAGCAGGGTTACATCCTGTCGAAGAAGGCGGTCGAGAAGCACGGCGAGCAGTTCAAGTGGAACCCGGTCGGCACCGGGCCGTTCTACTTCGACCGCCACTCGCCGCGGGAGAAGATCGTCCTCAAGGCCTTCGACCGCTTCTACCGGGGCCGGCCGCAGATCGATGAGGTCCACTGGTTCGACGTGCCCGAAGACGCCACCAAACTGATCGGCCTCGAGAAGGGAACGTTCGACCTGCTCTACCCCGAAGCCGTCACCGCCGACTTCGACGGCCAGGTCCGGAAGATGGGTGGCGTCATCGACCGGCGGGGCCCCGGCAGTCAGGAGCGCTTCTACATCAACATGACGAAGCCGCCCTTCGACGACATCCGCGTGCGGCGGGCCTTCATACACGCGATCGACCGCAAGGCCATCAAGGAGACGATGTACCCCGGCGGCCTGGGCCGGCTCGCCGTCAGCCCGGTGCCCCCCGGTTACTTCGGGCACACGCCGGTGGAGATGCCGGAATACAATCCCGACCTGGCCAAGAAGCTCCTCGCCGAGGCGGGATATCCGAACGGCTTCACGATCAAGAACTACTTCATCAGCACGTCGTTCTTCTTTCCCAAGGTGATGACCCTCGTCCAGGAGCAGCTCAAGAAGGTGGGCATCCTCGTCGAGCTGCAGGTCGTCGAGCACGCGACCTACCACGAGAACATCAGAAAGAACCTCGACCCCTTCGTGCTCTACGGGGGCACCCGCCTGCCCGACGCCGACCCCTGGTTGTCCCTGTTCTTCCACTCGAGCGAGATTCCCGATCCGGCCACCGGCAACAAGGGCTCGAACTTCGCCCACTATCGTGCTATCGACGACCTGCTCGCGCAGGGCCGGCAGGAACGAGACGCGAAGAAGCGGGCCGCGATCTACCACGAGGCCCAGCGCCGCATCGTCCGCGACGCGGTGTGCCTGCCCATCCACGAGGTAGCGGGCCAGTGGGCGCGCAACCCCAAGCGGGTGAGCACCCCCTTCGATCCCGAGTACGGCGAGGACTCCCTGCACTTCAGCTACAACTACCCGGAGCTGCTCAAGATCCTCGAGTAACAGGGCGCGCGGAGTTGCAAGGACCGGCTTCCTCGACTATGCTGGCGCAACCCCGACGGGGGGGCCGCCATGGCGGGCCGGAGCGCTGTGAGCCCCGACGTGGGGGATCTGGCCGGCAACGGTCCGTCGGAGAACTGTATGATCAAACCGATCACGGTTCCTGGATCGCTCCGGACCCCGGCACCTTCCGCCGCCATCGGCGAGCCCTGCGCTCACGACGGCCCGCATCCGACCCTGTCGGATGCCCTTACTCCCGCCTCGGAAAGGGGAATTCCCATGTCGAGTCACGTCCGGTCACGGTTCTCGCCCATGCTTGTCGCGGTGCTCGCGACCCTCTTTGCCTTCGGGCTGGTCACGCTGGCCCGCCCGCCCGCCGCCGAGGCGCAGAGGAAGAAGATCCTGAACGTCGCGGCCAAGGAGCCCGATACCCTCGACCCGCACTCGAGCACTCTCGGGCAGTCGCAGGCCATCTCGCGCTTCATGTACCGGGGGCTGACGCGCTTCGCCATCAGGGACGGCAAGGTGACGACGTCCGAGGTGGACCCGGACCTGGCCGAGAGCTGGACCCTCTCGCCCGAGGGCACGGTGTGGACGTTCAAGCTCAAGAAAGGCGTCCAATTCCACAAGGGCTTCGGCGAGCTGACCGCCGAGGACGTCAAGTTCAGCTTCGAGCGGCAGATCAACAAGGCGCCGGGCACGCGTTACGGCGTAAACCTCCAGGTAGTCAAGTCCATCGAGGTCGTCGACCCGCACACGGTGCAGATCGTGCTGAAGTCCTTCGACGCGATCTTCCTCCTGCGCATGGTGGGCTACCAGCAGGGTTACATCCTCTCGAAGAAGGCGGTCGAGAAGCACGGGGAGCAGTTCAAGTGGAATCCCGTCGGCACCGGGCCCTTCTACTTCGAGCGGCACTCACCGAGGGAGAAGATCGTCCTCAAGGCCTTCGACCGCTTCCCCGGTGGCCGCCCCCAGATCGACGAGGTCCACTGGTTCGATGTGCCCGAGGACGCCACCAAGCTGATCGGCCTCGAGAAGGGAACGTTCGACGTGCTCTATCCCGAGGCGGTCACCGCCGATGTCGACGCCCAGGTCCGGCAGATGGGCGCCGTCATGGACCGGCGGGGCCCCGGCGGTCAGGAGCGCTTCTACATCAACATGACCAAGCCGCCCTTCGACGACATCCGCGTGCGGAAGGCGTTCATGCACGCCATCGACCGCAAGGCCATCAAGGAGACCATGTACCCTGGCGGCCTGGCGCGCCTGGCGAACAGCTGCCTGCCGCCCGGCTACTTCGGCCACATCCCGATGCAGTTCCCCGAGCACGATCCCGAGAAGGCCAAGAAGCTCCTGGCCGAGGCGGGCCATCCGAACGGGTTCACGATCAAGAACTACTTCATCAGCAAGTCCTTCTTCTACCCGAAGGTGCTCACCCTGGCCCAGGAACAGCTCAAGAAGGTCGGCATCATCGTCGAGCTGCAAGTCGTCGAGCACGCGACCTTCCACGAGAACATCCGGAAAAACCTCGACCCCTTCGTGCTCTACGGCGGCACGCGAATCACCGACGCCGATCCCTGGCTGTCCCTGTTCTTCGACTCCAAGGAGATCCCCGATCCGGCCACCGGCAACAAGGGCACCAACTTCGCCCACTACCGGGCGATCGACGACCTGCTGGTGGCGGGGAGGGTCGAGCGCGACGTGAAGAAGCGGGCGGCGATCTACCACGAAGCCCAGAAGCGCATAGAGCGCGACCTGGTGTGTCTGCCCATCAGCGACGTGCCGAGCCAGTGGCCGCGCAACCCCAAGCGTGTGAGCACGCCGTTCGATCCCGAGTACGGGGAGTTCGCGTTGCACTACAGCTACAACTACCCGGAGCTGCTCAAGATCCTGAACTGACCCATGGTCCAGTATGTGCTGCGCCGCCTCCTGGTCGCGGTCCCCATGCTGTTGGGGGCCATGAGCATCGTCTTCTTCGCGATGCGCATCCTGCCGGGAGACCCGTGCGTAGCCATGATGGGTGACCAGGCGACCACCGAGGCCCTGGCCGACTGCACCAAGAATCTCGGCCTCAACCGCCCGCTGGCGGTGCAGTACGTGGACTACCTCTGGCGGTCGGTGCAGTTCGACTTCGGCAACTCCTTGCGTCAGGGTTACCCGGTCAACGAGTACGTTGCCCGCATGTTCCCCCACACCTTGGTGCTGGTCTTCGCGAGCGCCATCGTTGCGGCCCTGGTCGGCATCCCGATCGGGATCGTCTCGGCGCTGAAGCGGCGCAATCCACTCATCGACTACCCGCTCCGCATCTTCGCCCTGCTCGGCCTCTCCATGCCGGTCTTCTGGCTGGGGATCCTGCTCCTCATCGTCTTCTCGCTCCACCTGAACCTCTTCCCCCTCATCGGCGGCGGGGATCTGGACGGTGTGCTCGCCATGATCCGCTCCGGCGAGATCTTCACGCAGCCGGCCGACTTCCTGGCCGCGGTGGGGGATGTGCTCCACCACCTGACGCTGCCCGCCCTGGCGCTGGGCTTCACGCTGGCGGCCACGGTCAGCCGGCTGTCGCGCTCCGCCATGCTGGAGGTGATCAGCCAGGACTACATCCGCACCGCGCGCGCCAAGGGCCAGCGCGAGCGCGCAGTGGTCTACAAGCACGCGCTCCGGAACATGATGGTCCCGCTGCTCACCATCATCGGGATCTTCATCGCCATCGCGCTCACGGGCACGGTGCTGACCGAGACGGTCTTCACGCGGCCCGGGCTGGGCAAGATGCTGGTGGACGCGATCGGGGCCCGCGACTACCCGCTGGCCCAGGGGGCCATCACCGTCTTCACCATGATCATCATCGTCG
>JBGPYK010000198.1:0-5309 GCA_041493245.1 Methylomirabilia bacterium
AGGCTCAAGACGCGGGACATGGACATCGCCGCGATTCTCGAGCAGAGCCTCGCCCACCAGGCGCGGATAGCCGCCAACGACTCCCTGGGTCTCTGCATCTTCGGCATGAGCGTGACCAATCCCAATACCGAGTTCATCGCCAACACCATCAACGCCGCCCACGGGACGAGCCTGACCAAGGACTTCTTCGAACCGCTCGGCCGTGAGGCCCTGCGCCTGGAGTACGAGTTCAACAAGCAGGCGGGGTTCACCGAGAAGGACGACGAGCTGCCGGCGTTTTTCTACGAGGAGCCGCTCCCCCCGACCAATCACGTCGCCCGCTTCCACGGCGCCGACGTCCACGGCATGTACGATCGTCTGCCCGCCTGAGCGGGACGCCATCCTTCGGCGTCAGCCCTCGACGAACATGGCGATGATCTTCTGATCGATCGCCTCTACCGACGTGAAGCGGATCCGCGTGAGGCGGTCCCCGGCGTTGGCCGCTTCGCTCACGACCTTGCCGTAGAGGTCGCCGGAGTCGTGCCCGAGCCCCGGGTAGGTGAGCCGGAGGCGCACGTTGGTCAGTGAAGGCAGGGGTGCATCGAGCCGGGCGTCGATCTGGCGCAGGCCGAGCCTCACCACGACCCCGCTGATCGTGTCCTTGCGCACGACCTTGCCGTCGATCACCGCGCAGACCACGGGCAGCGCCACCTCCACGCCCGGGTCGGCGTCGCCCGAGGTCTCGGGCAGCCGCTGGGCGAACCGGCCGCTCAAACCGCGTAGCTCGTAGAGCAGGAGCGGCTCTGAGAGGCCTTTGACGTCGACCGGCACGGGCGGCGCCACCTCGGCGAGATCCGTGACGTGCTCCCACGTCGCAGCGCTCAGGAAGATCTGGCCACCGACGGTCGAGCTCTCCACCCGCGAGGCGACGTTGACCGCGTTGCCGACGACCGCGTACTTGGCGCGCTGCTCGGACCCGATATTGCCGACGACCGCCTCGCCCGTGTTCACGCCGATCCCCATCTCGAAGCGCGGCAACCCCCGCCGGACGTGCTCCGCGTTGATCTCCACCATCGCGCGCTGCATGGCGAGGGCGGCGGCCGCGGCGCGCTCGGCGTGGTCGGCGTGCGCGATGGGGGCCCCGAAGATTGCGAAGACGGCGTCGCCGATGAACTCGTTCACGGTGCCGCCGTACTCGATGATGATCGCGGTCATCCGGGCGAGGTAGCCGTTGAGGACCTCCATGACCCAGGCGGGATCGCCCTGCTCGGCGAACCGCGTGTACCCGCGGAGATCGGACATGAGGATGGTCACCACGCGCTTTTCCCCACCGAACCGGAGCCCTTCGGGCGATTCGAGCAGGGTCTTCACCACCTCCGGCGAGACGTAGCGGCCGAACGTGTCACGGATGAAGTCGCGCTGGCGCAACCCCTCGAGCATGTCGTTGAAAGCCCGCGTGAGGCGGCCCACCTCGTCGTTCGACTGCACGGGAAGCGCCTGTGAGAGGTCGCCGGCGGCTACGCGGGATACGCCCACGGTCAACGCGCTGACGGGGCGGGTGATGCGACGGGCGACGAGGAGGCCCACGACCATCGCGCCGAGCGCGCCCGCCAGGGAGGCCTGGAGGATTGTCACCTGCAGCTCGCGCAGGCGGTCCAGGTAGATCTCGACGGCGTAGTCGACGACCAGCACGGCGCGCGTGCGGCCCGCGCCGTCCACGATGGGGGCGAACGCGGAAATCCAAGCGCCCGTCGCGTTCCGGTAGACGCCGGTGTAACGCGCCACGCCGTCCTCGAACGACCAGCCCAGGGGCTCCACCAGCTCCGGGGCGAGGGGATACCGATCGCCAGGGACGCCGACCCCATCGCTCGTCACGCCGAGGTGGGCCTCCCGGCGGGGGGCGTCGAGGCCGGTGAGCGTGTACACGGGCGTCGTCAGGAGTGTCTCTGTACGTACGGCGGCAAGGGCCTTTCGCAAGCGGAGGTACGTCGGCGACGTCGTCACCCGCGTCCGCTCGACCTCGGCGTGGGCGGCGGGGTCGATGAGGAGCGCCCCGACCCGCGCGATGTTGAGGAGCTGGGTGCCGACGGTGTCCTCGACCTCGCGTTTTTGCCCATGGTAGACCACGCTGCCGACGAGACCGACGGCGAGCAGCGTGACCACGGCGAAGAGGGCGGCGAGCCGCACGCTGAGCCGCTGCCACGGCCGCAGCCGGAGGGCCTTGCCGCCTGGCTCGCCCGCCGAACTCATGCGGCGAGTGTACAGGATCGGGACGATCTGCCGACACGAGGCGCTGAGCCGCGGCGGCCTCGGCTTGACAAGCATTCGGCTTGGTTCGATTCTCTTACCAGCGGCTTGGCGCCGCAGACAGAAGGGGAGGGCACAATGGCTCAACTGAAGGGATCCAAGACGCACGCCAATCTCAAGGCCGCGTTCGCCGGCGAGTCGCAGGCGAATCGGCGGTACCTCTACTTCGCCAAGGTGGCCGACGTCGAGGGCTACCCCGAAATTGCCGGAAATTTCCGCGAGACCGCCGAAGGCGAGACCGGCCACGCGCACGGCCACCTCGACTACCTCAAGCCGGTGGGTGACCCCGCCACCGATCTCCCGATCGGGGGCACCGAGGCCAATCTCAAGTCGGCCGTCGCCGGCGAGACCCACGAGTACACCGACATGTATCCCGGCATGGCGAAGACCGCCCGCGAGGAGGGCTTCACGGAGATCGCCGACTGGTTCGAGACGCTCGCGAAAGCCGAGAAGTCCCACGCCGGGCGCTTCCAGCAGATGCTCAAGTCGGTCAGCTAACTAAGCGGGGCCCCACGCGCGCCGGGGCACGTCCTCGGCGCGCGCGCCTCCGCGTCCCGCTCCGAGCGCCGATGGCCGATCATCCGACACCGATCTCCTATCTTCCGACCGACGGGCTCTCCTACGACCCGGCCGAGGCGATGTACTGGTCGCCGGCGGCGCTGGGCAAGGAGCTGCAGCGGACGTTCGAGATCTGCCACGGCTGCCGGCTCTGCTTCAAGTTCTGCGACACGTTCCCCGGTCTCTTCGCGCTGGTCGATGCCCGCGACGGCGACGTGCGCGCGGTGGAGCTCGACGCGGCCGAGCGGGTGCTCGACACCTGCTTCCAGTGCAAGCTCTGTGAGCTGAACTGTCCATACACGGTGCGTGACCAGCATCCCTACCGCCTCGACTTCCCGAAGCTCGTTCACCGCCAGCGCGCGATCCGCACCCGCGCCCGCGGCTTGTCGCTGCGCGACCGCGTCCTCGCCGATCCCGATGGGACGGCGCGGCTGGCGCGTGCGAGCCTCGGGCTCGCCAACGTGGCCAACCGGCTGCGGCCCCAGCGGTGGCTCCTCGAGAAGACGCTCGGCATCGATCGCCGCAAGCACCTGCCGGAGTTCGCCGCCGAGACCTTCGAGACGTGGGCCGGCAAGGCGGGTCGCCTCGCCGGCACGCCGGGCGGAGAGGCGGTCTTGTTCCAGACCTGCTACGTCCAGAACAACGCCCCGGAAATCGGGAAGGACACGATCGCGGTGCTCGAGCGGAACCGGGTTGACGTGCGGTGCGCGGCGGGTCTGCGCTGCTGCGGCATGCCGGCCTGGGAGCGGGGCGACCTCGACGCGGTGCAGGCGGCCGCCGCTCACAACCTCCGCGTCCTCGAGCCCTTCGTCGCCGCCGGCGCGCGGGTGCTGGCGATCAACCCGACGTGCTCGATGATGCTCCGGCGCGAGTATCCCCAGCTCGTCGCCACCGCCGACCGGCCCGCGGCCCGTCGGGTGGCGACGGCCACCATGGACCCCAGCGAGTACCTGTGGTCGATCCGGGAGGAGCCGCGGTTCAACACGGACTTCCGGAGCGCGCCGGACGGCGCCATCGCGTATCACGCCCCCTGCCATCTCCGAGCGCAGGCCATCGGCTACCGCGCCCGGGACCTCCTGCGAAAGATCCCGGGCACGAAGCCGGTTCTGGTGACGGAGTGCTCGGGACACGACGGTACGTACGCCATGACCACCGAGGGCTTCGAGCCTTCACGCCGGATCGGGGCCAAGGCGTTCGCCGGCATGCAGGGTGCCGAGGCATCCGTCTGGGTGACCGATTGCCCCTTGGCCGCCCTGCAATTCGCGCAACACGCGGGGACCACGGCGCTGCACCCCATGTCCGTGCTGGCGCGCGCCTATCGCGAGGACGGATTCCCTCAAAGACTGCCCGCCGCGCCGCCGGGGGAGTCGGCGGAGGAGCGCGCGTGAAGCCGGTTCTCCGCGAGGACCTGGTCGACTACCAGACCTACGAGGAGATCCGGCCGGCGCTCCGCGCGCAGGTGCTGGCCGCCAAGGCGGCGCGCCGGGTGCACGTGGGCGCGCACTTGACGCTGCTCTTCGAGAACACCCTGACGATCCGCTACCAGATCCAGGAGATGATGCGGGTCGAGCGCATCGTGAAGGAGCGCGGCATCCTGCACGAGATCGAGACCTATAATGCACTGCTCGGTGGCCCAAACGAGCTCGGCTGCACGCTGCTGATCGAGATCGACGACCCGCTCGTGCGCGCGGTGCGGCTCCAGGAGTGGTACGACCTGCCCGAACACGTCTACGTGCGGACGGAGGACAGCACGAGGGTCAGGGCCACCTTCGACGAGACCCAGCGCGGCGACGGACGCCTGTCGTCCGTGCAGTATCTGAAGTTCCCGATGGCGCGTCGGGAGGCTGTCGCGGCAGGAGTCGACCTGCCTGGCCTGGAGGCCGAGACCACTCTCAGTGCCGAGCAGCGGGCGGCCCTGGCCGCAGACCTCGCCTGAGTCCGGGCGCACGCCGGATCGTCGCGCGCGCCGGCGTGAGCGATCACGTGATCGCGAGGATCGCCCTACGCGTATTCGGTGGCTCGGGGGGCATCGAGGACCGCCCCGGCGAAGCCGGGGCGGTCCGAGCGCTGGGGGTATGGGGGCCATGTCGGGGCCCCCATCTTATTCGGTCGTGATGGTGAACCCGGCCTTGAGCCATGCCGTCATGCCACCGGTCACGTTGTAGCAGTCGCGCACGCCGTGGCGCTTGAGCGCGCTGATCACCGAGCTGGACCGTAGACCGCCGGCGCACATCACCGCCTTGGGGCGGTCGGCGGGCAGCTCGCCCAGGCGCGTGACCGCCTCGAGCATGGGCAGGTGCAGCGCGCCCTCCACGTGGCCCTCACGCCACTCGAACGGCTCGCGCACGTCGACGACCACGACGTCACGCCGCTCTTCCCGCCACTCGCTCAACTCGTACACGGTGATCTGGGGGACCGTTTCGATGGGCAGCCCCGCGCCCGTCCATTCGATCATGCCGCGCTCG
>JBGPYK010000391.1:0-3498 GCA_041493245.1 Methylomirabilia bacterium
CACCGGGCGACCCATCAGAGATATCGGGACGGCGCGTTGACGGAGATCCGCGAAGCCGCTCGTGCCTGACGGGATGAACGACAGGTCGAGGTCCCCGAATTTCGTCGTCAGGTTCAGTGCGACTTCGATCCGAGAGAGGAACGTTGCATCGCAGGCAAAGACGAGCCCCTCAGGCACGCTCGGCGTGCGGATTCGGGCGCGAAGCTCGACCAAGGCTCGGGCGAGCCGTTCAAGGTCGTCTCTCTCGCGAGCGGGACAGATGTCCGCATCCGTGGTCATGACGGGGGAGCCATGAAGCGTCGCGGCCAGGCCGCCGATGATGACGTACCGGACTCCGTGACGCTCGAGCGCCGCGAGGATCTCGGCGGGCCGGAAGCTAGTCTCGCCCACCCGCGGCCAGACCCTCGATAGGTCTCGCCGATGCGACGAAAGCGACCCAGCTCGTGAGTCTCTGCAGGCGCTCGTCGGGCGTGAGACCCAGGCACTCCTCTATGAGACTCACATCGTGATCCTCGGGGTCCGCGATCTGTCGACGCAAAGCGTCCTGGACCGCGGTCTCGTCCGCGCAGGGGTTCTGGGTCACGGTGACAGTGTACTGCAAGCGCATGTTCGCCGCCTGGCGGTGGCTTGACCCCTCTCATTCCGCCGCGCTAAGGTCACGCTGCGTCGCTCAAGGCTACTGGGAGGGTCTGCATGAAGTGTCCGCGGTGCCAGGCGCAGAACGACCAAGACGCTCGCTTCTGCGAGGACTGCGGTGTCCGGCTCGAGCTCACGTGCGCCAGCTGTGGCCAGCCGATCACGGCGGGGAAGAAGTTCTGTCGGTCCTGCGGAGCACCGCAGATGCAGGCGTCAGGGGACAAATTTCCCTCTCCCGAGTCCTACACCCCCAGGCACCTTGCCGAGAAGATCCTCACGTCCAAGACCGCCCTGGAGGGCGAACGCAAGCAGGTGACCGTATTGTTCGCCGACCTCAAGGGCTCGATGGAGCTGCTGGCCGACCGCGATCCCGAGGAGGCGCGCAAGCTCCTCGATCCAGTGCTCGAGCGGATGATGGAGGCCGTTCACCGCTACGAGGGCACGGTGAACCAGGTGATGGGCGACGGGATCATGGCGCTCTTCGGCGCGCCGCTCGCCCACGAGGACCACGCCGTGCGTGCCTGCTATGCCGCCCTCCGGATGCAGGAGAGCGTCAGCCAGTACGCGGACCAGCTCCAGCGCAGCGGCGGCTCGCCCGTGTACATCCGCGTGGGGCTGAATTCAGGGGAAGTTGTCGTTCGCGCCATCGGCAACGATCTGCACATGGACTACACCGCCGTCGGCCAGACCACGCATCTCGCCGCGCGGATGGAGCAGATCGCCAAGCCGGGTTCCGTGCTGATCACCGGCGAGACCCTGAAGCTTGCTGAAGGCTTCGTCCAGGTGAAGCCGCTCGGCCCCGTGCCGGTGAAGGGGCTCGCGGAGGCCGTGGAGGTGTACGAGGTAACCGGGGCGGGCCCGGCGCGGACCCGCCTGCAGGCGGCCGCCGGGCGCGGGCTGACGCGGTTCGTGGGTCGCGACGCCGAGCTGGGGCAGCTCCGCCGCGCTCAGCAGCTGGCTGCCAACGGTCATGGCCAGATCGCGGCCGTCGTCGGCGAGGCGGGGGTGGGCAAGTCACGTCTGGTCTACGAGCTGACCCACTCGCATCGCTTGCAAGGCTGGCTCACCCTCGAGAGCGCCTCGGTCTCGTACGGCAAGGCGACGAGCTACTTGCCGGTGATCGATCTCCTCAGGGGCTACTTCAAGATCCAGGACCGGGACGACCTTCGGGAGGTCCGCGAGAAGGTCACGGGCAAGCTCCTCACCCTGGACGAATCGCTGAAGCCGGTGCTGCCGGCGTTGCTGGCCTTGCTCGACGTGCCCGTGGACGACGCCGCGTGGCGGACGCTCGATCCGGCTGCGCGTCGCCAGCAGACGCTCGACGCCGTCAAGCGGCTGCTCCTGCGGGAAGCGCGCGAGCAACCTCTTCTCCTGATCTTCGAAGATCTCCACTGGATCGACAGTGAGACCCAGGCCGTTCTCGATACTCTGGTCGACGGCCTGGGCTCGGCGCGCCTGTTATTGCTCGTGAACTATCGTCCCGAGTACCAGCACGCCTGGGGCAGCAAGACGTCCTACAGCCACATGCGGCTGGACGCGCTCCCGGCCGAGAGCGCCGTTCTGGCTGGAGCAGGCGGAGGCGGAGACCGGAGCGCAGCGCTGATGCGCGAATGGAGGGAGATCAATGCCGATCGCGAATGTCCGAGGCGTCAACATCAACTACCGGGTTCTCGGTGAGGATGGCCCATGGGTGGCGCTTTCCCCCGGCGGCCGGCGTGATCTCGGCGTCGTCTTGCCGGTCGCCGAGCTGGTGGCCCAGGGTGGCTACCGCGTTCTGATCCACGATCGCCGCAACTGCGGGGCCTCCGACGTCGTCATCGAGGGCGAGGAGTCGGAGTACGAGATCTGGGCCGAGGACCTCTACGAGCTGCTCGTCCAGCTCGACGCCGCGCCCGCCTACGTCGGCGGCAGCTCGTCCGGCTGCCGGCTCTCGATCCTGTTCGCCCTGCGTCATCCCGAGGCGGTCCGGGCGCTCCTCCTGTGGCGAGTCACGGGAGGACCCTTCGCGGCCCAACGCCTGGCGCACAATTACTACGGCCAGTTCATCGAGGTCGCGAAGCTGGGCGGCATGGCCGCGGTCTGCGAGACGGAGTTCTTCAGGGAGCGGATCGACAAGAATCCCGCGAACCGCGACCGGCTCCTGGCCATGGATCCGAAACACTTCATCGACGTCATGGCCCATTGGCGCGAGTATTTCATCCGGGACGCCGACCTGTCCATCATCGGAGCAAGCGCGGAAACGCTCCGCTCCATCACGGTCCCGGCCTGCGTGATCCCCGGAAATGACTGGACGCATCCGCGTCGCGTGGGCGAGAACGCCAGTCGGCTCCTGCCCAACGGTGAGCTGCACGTCCTGATGCCGCAGGACGTGGAGGTCGACATCTTTAGCGAAGGATGGGACGAGAAGCGCGGGGAGATGGCGTCGATCTTCATCGACTTCCTGAACCGAGTGTCCGTCGCGGCGCCGGTGTAGCGGAACGGCGGACGAGAGGCGCGCGTGAAGTGTCTACGACAACTCGGCGTTGACCTTCATGCTCTCGGCGTCTATGGGTGCACTTCCGTGAGGAACTGCCGTGGCGTCATGACCCGAAGCGGCAGCCGGGCGCGTCGATCCATCCAGCGTCCGAAGTCCGCCACGTCGCCCGTCACGAAGTGGGTGGCGTGGGCGGCGATCGCCGCCGCCAGGAGAGGCCGATCCTTCGCAGACAGCTCCGGAGGCGTCAGCCGCTCGACATCGGCCGGTGCCGGCTCTCTGACGACTCGAACGGCGGTCAGGCTCCCCCGCAGGGTGGGCAGCGCCGCCGGTCGCTTCGCCTCGAGATTCCGCTCGGCCTCGACGATCGCAAGGGGCGAGGTCAGGAG
>JBGPYK010000299.1:0-4187 GCA_041493245.1 Methylomirabilia bacterium
CACCGTATGCGCTTTGCTCTGCAGCCGCAGGTCGTAGATGTACATCCGGTTCCACGGGAACTTGACCGTCAAGCCCTCGCGCGAGTACACCCCCAGACGCGTGCCGCGGAACAGGTCGTAGAGCACGCCCGCGTTGCCGGGCAGGATCACCACGAAGATCACCTTCCAGAACAGCAGGGTCAAGAAGCCGAGGACGACCACGGCGCCGATGAGGAAGACGCCCGTCCGTTCGTCCCTCCACCAGGACCTCGCCGACTCCGTCATCACGATCGCCTCCCTTCCACGAACCGTCCCTCTTCCATCACGAGCACCCGATCGGCGATGTGGAAGTATCGCTCGTCGTGGCTGACCACCACCAGCGTCTTGCCCCGCGCCTTGATCGACGGCAGCAGCTCCTCGTAGAACCGGCGCCGGAAGTCACTGTCCTGATCGGCCGCCAGCTCGTCCAGAACGTACACGGGCTTGTCCTCGAGGAGGGCGGCGACGAACGCCAGCCGCTTGCGCTGTCCCGTCGACAGCTCGAGGCTGGTGAAGGCGCCGTCCTGGAACGCCGTCTTCTCGGCCAGGCCCACCATCTCCAGCAGCGCCTGGGCTTCGGCCGCATCCGCCTTGGCCAGCCCGTAGAGCCGGTCAAAGAGATGGAAATCGGAGAACACCGTCGCGAACAGGTTGCGGTAGTCGACGACGTTCGACCGGTCCACGGGCCGGCCGTCCCAGAGGATCACGCCCGCCCGCGGCTCGTAGAGCCAGGCCAGCACGCGGAGCAGCGTCGACTTGCCGCTGCCGTTGCCGCCGACGATGAAGACTGTCTCGCCGGCCTCGAGGGTCAAGTCGCAGGGGCCGATGGTGAACGCCGGCCGGCCGTCGGGACCGGTGTAGGCGTAGACCACGCTGCGCATCTCGAGCCGGTGCACCGCGGGCGACGCCAGGGTCACCGGCCCTTCCTCGCCGCGGCGAGCGGTGGCGAGCTGGGTCTCCGTGCGCTCGAGGTCCTGAATGGCGACGTTGGCCTTGGTCAGCATGGGAAAGGCCCTCATGACGCCATCGACGGTCGCCAGCATGAAGATGACGATGTAGGTCATCTTCATGACCGTTTGGGTGCTGTCGAGGTACTGCGGCAGCGCGAAGACGACCGAGGCCAGCATCAGATAGAAGCTCGTGTGGGCGATGGTGAGGCCGTGGTTCATCCGGGCCATCACCTCGATCTTCCGGCGCTCCGTCTCCAGGGACTGCACGGCGAGGTAGTTCTCCGCCAGATCCGCGCCGCGCGCGGTGCTCATCTTCACCTCCTTGAAGCCCCCCAGGAGGTGATTGAACGTCTCGAAGAACCTCGACTCGGCCGCTCGAGCATAGAGTAGATGGCCCGCGCTGGTGCGCTGACTGACGCGATAGAGATAGGTCGTGGCGCCAAAGAGGGCGGCGATGACGACGAAGGCCAGGATCGACAGCGTGGCGATATAGAGCGCGGCGAGGATGAGGGCCAGGCCCGACGTGGCGCCGTAGACCAGCGGCGTGCCCGCTTCCGAGAGGGTGGCGGTGTCGCCGGCGATCTTCGCGTAGACGCGGGCCGGGCCGAGCGCTTCGAAGGCGTCGAGGTCGGCGTGCCGGATGAGATCGACCACGCGGACCCGCAGCCGCTGGACGGTCGCCTCCGACGCGCGGGTCGTGAGCGTCAGCGCGCGGGCCTGGGCGAAGAGCACGACGACGCAGCAGAGGATGAACGTCACCAACAGCGGATAATCGACGCCGACCGTGCTCCGCCGGTCGGCCACGCTGTTGACGATGACGACGATGAGGGCGGTCCCGACGCCGGCGAGCGCGGTAAAGACGAGAAGCGGGACCTTGGCGGGTCCGGCTTCGGCCAGCAGCATCCGGATGAATGCCGTCGAGCCGCCGCCGTTCATGTCCCCTCGCCGAGGGTCACGACCGCTCCTGGTCGCAGAGATCCAGGGCCGTCAGCGCATAGAGCTGGGCGCCCGTCACGAGGTCCCCGATCTTCATGCCGAAGTTGCCGCCGCCCACGCTGATCCCCGGGCCGTAGGTAATGGCCGGGATCCTCATCTCGTTGAAGCAGTTGATGTCGCGCCACATACTCGAGAACGGCGGGGCCGCGGGCTTGGGCGTCGAGCCAAGAATCGCCTGGTGGGCGCGAGTGATCGCGCCCGCAAGCGGCGCCACCTTCTGGGGGTCGGCCTCGTAGGCGGGCCGGTACACGTACAGCTCGACCTCGCCGGGCACGCCGGTGTCGCTCACGAGGCGGCGCAGCTCCTCGCGGACGTCGAGCGGGTTCTGCACGGGGGTGATCCGGACGTCGACGTAGATGGCGCACTGCTGGACGGTCTTGGTGATCTTGTACGCCACGCCGCCGCGGATGGCGCCGATGTTCACGCGAGGAACGATGACGCCGCCCGCGCATTCGTAGCGGTGCTTCTGCTCGTACTCGTACGCCCACGCCTCGATCCGCTCGATGAGCGGCGCCATGCGCACGATCGCGTTGGGGTTCTTCTCCAGGGGCGTCGGGCGCCCGATGTACGGCGTGTAGATGGGCAGGTCGTTGCCGAAGACGGTGATCTTGAAGAACGCCTTGCCGGCCTCGACGCCGACGAGGCCGAAGTCGGTGCCCTCGGCCACGAGCGCGAAGTCGCCCACCCCGCCGTGGGTGATGGCGAAGCGCGTGCCCGCCTCCTTGGCGAGGTATTGCGGCGACTGGAACTCGTCCACGGGCTCGAGGCCGATCTCGCCGACCACGGCCATCAGCACGAGATCCCCCTTGAGGGTGACGCCAGCGTCGCGGATCGCCTTGGCGGCGAGGAGCCACGTGGCCATCGGGCCCTTGTCGTTACAGATGCCGTTGCCCACGAGCACGTCGCCCTCACGCCACGCGGAGTGGAAAACGGGGTCGGCAGCTCGCCGCGTCGTCCACCACTCGTCCTTGTGGATGGTCGTGTCCATGTGGCTGTTGAAGACCAGGCTCTTGCCGTGCCCGGCGCCCGGGAGCGTGCCGATCACGTTCGGGCGATCGGGCATGAGCGCGACCTTCTTCGCCGCGAAGCCCTGGCGGGTGAGCCAGTCGTACACGTACTCGCCGACCGGTCCCTCGCTCCCTGTCGGGCTGTCGATGTTGCCGAGGTCGAGAGCGACCTTGACCAGCTCGTCGACGTCGATCCGGTCGAGGACTCGCTGCGCGAGAGCGTTTGGCGTCATCGTGCATGCTCCTTTGGGCGACCAATCTCCGGGTCGGGCTCGTTGTTCTGGATCATGGCCTGGATGCGCGCACGCAGGCCCGGCAGCTCCTCCGGCCGCCATGCCTCGAGGCGGAGGTCCGCGAGCACGGTGGCGGGCCTGCCGAAGACGAGGAGGCGATCCCCCGTGTCGATCGCCTCCTCGAGCTGGTGAGTCACCAGGATGGCCGTCTTGCGCTCGGCGCGCACCATGTCGAAGAACTGGCCGCGGATCTGTCGGGCTGTGACCTCGTCGAGGTGACCGAAGGCCTCATCCGCCAATAAGATTTCGGGATTCACGGCGAAGGCGCGGGCCAGGGCCGCCCGCTGACGCATCCCGCCCGACAACTCGTTGGGAAACGCGCGGAGGAAGCCGTCCAGGCCGAGGCGATGCAACCACCGCTCGGCCCGGGCCCGCTGCTCGGCCGGGTCGACCCCCATGATCTCCAGGCCGAGCGTGACGTTATCGACGAGGGAGCGCCAAGGGAGGAGCCGATCCTGCTGGAAGATGATGCCGATGCGGCCGCGGAAGGCATCGAAGTCACCGTAGGGCGTCCGGCCACCGATCTCGATCTCGCCTTCCGTCGGCGGCTCGAGACCGATCAGGATGTTGAAAAAGGTCGACTTCCCGCAGCCGGTCTTACCCACGATGGCCACGATCTCCCCGCGCCGGACCGAGAAGTCAAGACGCTCGATCGCAACGACGGCCACGCCTGAGCCCTTCTGGCGGTAGACCTTGCGCAGCCCCCGCACCTGGATGTCGGCCTCGGTCACTCGCGCCAGACCAGGAGGCGGCGCTCGACCCGCGTCACGACGATCTGAGCCGCCATGAGAATGAGCACGAGCACCACGGTCCAGGCGAAGACGTCGGCCACCGAGAAGGTCTCGTTGGCCTGCATCAAGGCGTAGCCGATGCCCGAGGTGGCGCCGACCAGCTCGGCCATCGTCACCACGCGGATGGCCAGG
>JBGPYK010000554.1:0-2432 GCA_041493245.1 Methylomirabilia bacterium
AGGCGTACTCCCTGTACGTTGAGCGTGCGGCCAAGGGCGCCAACGAAGCAGATGGGCCTCTTTCAGCAGCCTGCTAGCGCATTCCGGCGATCGGGAGGGTGAAGCGGACGGTCGTGCCCCGTCCGGGTTCGCTCTCGATCGTTAGCTCGCCGCCGTGGGCGATGACGAGATGCTTGACGATGGCGAGCCCCAGGCCCGTCCCGCCCAGCTCGCGCGACCGCGCCCGGTCAACGCGATAGAAGCGCTCGGTGATCCGTGGCAAATCTGCACGCGGAATCCCCACGCCGGTGTCGCTCACCACGGCCTCCACCGTGGCCGCGTCGACCCGGCGAGCGCCGACGGTCACCCGGCCGCCCGCGTCCGTGTACTTCACGGCATTGTCGACAAGGTTGATGAGAATCTGGGCGAGGCGGTCGTGGTCGGCGCTCACGTCGGGCAGATCGGCTGACAGGTCGACGGCGAGGGCAACCCCACGGGCCTCTGCGCGCGGGCGCATGATCGCCAGGACGGACTCGACCACGTCGGGGAGCGCGACGGGCTCGAGACGGAGGCGGACCTTGCCCAGCTCGATGTTGGACAGGTCCGTGAGGTCGTCGAGGAGGCGGCCGAGCCGCTCGGTGTGGCGGAAGACGATCGCGAGGAACTTCCCCGCCTGCTCGGGCTCGTCGAGGCCGCCGCCGATCAGCGTCTCCAGGTAGCCGTGGATCGCGGTCAGCGGCGTTCGCAGCTCGTGGGACACGTTGGCGATGAATTCCGTGCGCACGGTCTCGAGCTTCCGCAGCTCGGTCACGTCCTCGAGCAGCATCACGACACCGACGTCGGCAGCGGCAAGGACGAGGGGGACCGCATTGACCTGGACGGCGCGCTCGACGGCACCGGGCACCGTCAGCTCCCGCCGCGAGACGATGCGCTCCCCCGCCCGCCGGGTCTCGCCGAGGAGCGCGTGCAGGTCGGCGTTGCGGATCACCTCCAGCAGCGGCTTCCCCTCGCCGCGCCCCGCCCCGACGCCGAACAGCACGCGCGCGGGCTCGTTCATGAGCACGATCTGATCCTTGCCGTCGACGGCGATCACGCCCTCCACCATTCCGTCCAGCACGGCCGCGATCTTCGCCTGCTCCTGCTCGAGGTCCTCGATCTTTCCGCGCAGACGCGCCGCCATGGCGTTCAGCGCGAGCCCGAGCCGCCCGATCTCGTCGGGCGACCGCGTGGGAGCGCGCGCAGTGAAGTCGCCCTCGCTCATCCGGCGCGCGATGGCCTGCATCTCCACGACGGGACGGGTGACGCGGCCGGAGACGAAGAGGCCGATGCCCAGCGCGACGACGAGGGCGACGCCGGCGCCGAACAGCACCGCGCGGTGGACGTCGGCGTAGGAGGACGTGACGACGGAGAGCGGCAGGGCCAGCCGGAGGACACCTCGCACAGCGCTGTCCTGCGTGACGGGCAGCGCGACGTAGAGGAGCGGCGCGTCGATCGTCGCGCTCCGCCGGAGGTCGTGTCCGAGCCGGCCCTCGAGCGCCGCCCGCACCTCGGGGCGTCCCGCGTGGTTCTCCACGCGTCCCAGCTCCGCAAGCGGGACATCGGAGTCGGCAAGGACGCGCCCGTCGGGAGCGATGAGGGTCACCCGCGACTGACTCGGGCGCGAGGCGCGGACGGTGAAGTCCCTGAGCGCGGCCGGCGACGCCGCCGCGGTCAGCAACCCCCGCGCCTCGTCCTCCAGGAGGCGGCCCGCCGTGGCCAGGCGCGTCTCCAGCGACTCGACGGCCAGGCGCTCGAGGGCGTGGTTGAGATAGACGCCGGCGGCGAGGACCGTGACGGCCACGAAGCCGAGCAGCGTCAGCGTGAGCTTGACGGCGATCCGGCGCCGGATGGAATGGATCAGTCGCTGGAGCATGCGCCTGAACGCGCCGTCACCGGTCCGGCTCCAGCCGGTAGCCGACGCCGGTGACGGTGGTGATCCGCCGCCCTTCCGGCCCCAGCTTGGCGCGCAGCCGCCGCACGTGGACGTCGACCGTCCGCGACTCGATCTCCTCGGCGTGGGCATAGCCCCAGACCCGGTTCAGGAGCTGCTCGCGCGACAGCACGCGTCCCGCCGACTCCATCAACGCCTGGAGCAGGTCGAACTCCTTCGGCGTCAGCGCCAGCGCGCGCTCGTCGAGCATCGCGACGTGCCGGGCGGCATCGAGCGCGAGCGTCCCGGTCCTCAGCACGGGCGCGTCATCGGGAGCGCGGGACCGGCGCAGGACAGCGCGGACGCGAGCGACCAGCTCCTTCGGCGAGAACGGCTTGGCGACGTAATCGTCGGCGCCCAGCTCGAGCCCCACGACGCGGTCAACCTCGTCGGCCTTCGCCGTGAGCATGATGATCGGCACGCCGGCGGTGGCGGGCTCGGCGCGCAGCCGGCGGCAGACCTCGAGGCCGTCCATCCCCGGCAC
>JBGPYK010000405.1:0-3409 GCA_041493245.1 Methylomirabilia bacterium
AGGACCTACTACCCGCTAGACGGGCTATGGGGAGCGAGTCTATCGCATCCCGTGTTGTCCACTCGACCGGAGCCGTTCTTTTCTCCACGGCCAATGTGTTCGATTACATCTCGTCGGTCTGAGGCGGAGCCTCGTTAGAATCTCGTCATGCCAATCGACCCGACCGACCGGAAGCTCGAGATCGTGACCGATGTTCCTGACAGAGCGATGGTGATCTTTGCCCACCCCGACGACGCGGAGATCGGATCCGGGGGCGTCGCGGCCCGGTGGATTGCCGCGGGTTGCGAGGTCACGTACGTGTTGTGCACCAACGGCGACGCCGGTACCGCCGACCGTTCGCTGAGGCCGGCCGAGCTTGCGAAGAAGCGGGCGGGGGAGCAACGCGCCGCCGCGGACTTCGTGGGCGTGAAGCACGTCGTCATGCTCGGCTATCCCGACGGCCAGCTCGACGACACGCGCGAGTTCCTCGGCGACGTCGTGCGTGCCCTCCGTCAGTACCGGCCGCACACCGTCTTCGTCCACGATCCGTACCGGACCAAGGGCTTCCAGCATCGCGACCACCGCCATGCGGGCATCGCGACGACGGATGCCGTCTATCCGTTCGCCCGCGACCATCTGCACTTCCCCGAGCACATCACGAAAGACGGCCTCGAGCCGCACAAGGTTAGGGAGCTGTGGTACTGGGGCATGGACGAACCGAACGTCATCGTCGACGTCACGGACTCGATCGACCGTCAGGTCGCCGCCCTGGTCCGCCACGAGAGCCAGATGCCGGGCTTCAACGTGGCGGCGGGGGAGACCATCGGGCAGCGGCTGAAGAAACACGCCGCCGAGCTGGCGGAGGGCTACGGCTTCCAGTACGGCGCGGTGTTCAGACGCTTGATCGCCCGGCGGTAAGCCGCGCGGTCTTTGACGTGCACGGAGACCTGCCGTGAACGAGATCGTCCCGCCGGAGATCGCGCCCGTCCGCCCCGGCGAGCGTCTCGACTGGAGCGCCCTCGAGGCGTGGCTGCGCCCGCGGTTCGCCGAGGTGCTGCCTGGCGTCGACGGGCTGCTCGACGTCCTTCAATTCCCGAACGGTTCCGCGAACCTCACGTACCTGCTGCGCGTGGGCGATCACGAGCTGGTGCTGCGCCGGCCGCCCATGGGCCAGATCGCGCCCGGCGCGCACGACATGAAGCGCGAGTTCAAGGTGCTCTCGCGGCTGTGGCGCCACTTCGACCGGGCGCCCCGCGCCTACCTTTTCTGTGACGATGCCTCGGTGCTCGGCGCCGACTTCTTCGTCATGGAGCGACGGCGCGGCGAGGTCGTCCGCGCCGAGCTGCCGACGTCCATGCGCGCGCACCCCGACGTCGGCCGCCGTATCGGCTTCGCCCTCGTCGACGCCATGGCTGAGCTGCACGCGCTCGACCCGACGGCGTGCGGCCTCGCCGACCTCGGCAAGCCCGAGGGGTTCGTCGAGCGCCAGGTGACCGGCTGGGCCAGGCGATGGGACTTGGCGAAGTTCGACGACTCGCCGGAGACGTCCGCCAACGCGACGCCGCCCGCCGCCGCGACGCAGATGGACGAGCTGCACCGCCGGCTGGTCGGGAGCATGCCGGCTCTGAGCCGCGTCTCGATCGTCCACAACGACTTGAAGCTCGACAACTGCCAGTTCGATCCCGCCCACCCCGACCGCGTCACGTCCATCTTCGACTGGGACATGGCCACTCTCGGCGACCCGCTCGTCGACCTCGGCACGCTTCTGAACTACTGGCCCGATCCCGCGGACCCTTCGGACGCGCAGCGCGCAAGCTATCCGGGCTTGACGCGGATGGGTTTGCCGACGCGCGCCGAGATCACCGCGCGCTACGCGGCGCTGACGGGGGTGGATGTCGCGGCCGTGCACTGGTGGGAGGCGTTCGCGCTGTGGAAAACGGTGGTCGTCGTCCAGCAGCTCCACCGGCGGTGGGTCAGGGGGGAGAGCACAGATCCGCGGATGGCGCGCATCGCCGACCGGATCCCGGCGCTGATCGCGGCCGCGCGCGTCGTGTTGGATAGGACCTAACCAGGTGCTAGGCCTTCAGCCGCGGTATGAGCCTCAGCGCGTTCTCGCGGTCGATGGCCTGAAGCTCGCTCGCGCTGAAGCCGTACGCCGTCAGTCCCTTCACGTGGTCCGCGGCGGTCCGATACGGGAAGTCGGTCCCGAAGACCACTTGCGATACAGGGACGAGCTTCATGAGCGATGCCAGCGCCATCGGGTGGGCGGCCTGGGCGGTGTCGTAGTAGAAGCGCTTCAGCTCGTGCTCCACGCCGTTCGGCACGCGCGAGGCGAGGTTCTTGTTGATCAACGGCAGACGGGTGAAGCGCTCGGTCAGGAACGGCAACGTTCCGCCGCCGTGGGAGAAGATGATCTTCACGTCCGGGCAGCGCGCAGCAGTACCGCTGAACACCACGCTCGCGATCGTCCGTGTGGTGTCGGTTCCCCACTCGATGACCGAGTCCGGCACGTCCGGGATCAGGTTCCCGCAGCAGTTGGCGGTGGTCGGATGCGTGTACACCACCGCCTTGCGGCGGTTCAGCTCGTTCATCACCGGCGCGAAGGCTGGATCGCCGAGCCACTTGTCACCGTAGCTCGTCAGGAGGCCGATCCCGTCAGCCTTGAGCGTGTCGAGCGCGTACGCGATCTCGTGGAGCGTCGCGTCGAGGTGGGGCATGGGCATCACGGCGAACGTGCCGAAGCGGCCCTTGGAATCCGCGGCGAGCTTCGCGCTGTACTCGTTGCACTCGCGCGCGAGCTTGCGCGCGCCCGCGTCGTCCAGGAACCTGAGCGCGGGCGTCGTGATCGAGGTGATGGCCGTGGCCACGCCGGCCTTGTCCATGTCGGCGATCGACTTCTCGGGCGTCCAGTCGCGGACCGGGCCCGGGATGTTCCTCGCCGTGATCGCGGCGAGGTACGGCGGAGGCGTGTGGTGGTGGTGGACGTCGATCCGGCGCGGGTTGGTTGATGGCATCTGGGCCTCCGATTCACCTCGCGGAAGGAGCACACTCGCCCCGAGGGCGGCGATCCCGGTCAGGAACTCGCGTCTCGCGACACCATGTTGTCGGCTGGCCATCGGTCCGATTATTATAAGGCCCGGCAGGGGCTTGAGCGGGTTTCTGGGGCGGCGGAGAGACCCTCCCCTTGACGGGGAGGGTCGGCGAGCGAAGCGAGCCGGGGTGGGGTGGGGTACGGGCGCGGTGCGTTGCTGAGCCGCTTGCTCCGAGGTTGATGATGGCGAACGAGCGCGCTTGTCAGCGTCATGGAGAGCCACCCACCCCCACCCCTCCCCGCAAGGGGGAGGGGCTTCGGCCGCGACTATAACGTCACCGTTATTGCGAATCGGAGTACTTGACCCAGTACCGAGGCCAAACTGTCCCGCGACCTGGC
>JBGPYK010000067.1:0-9356 GCA_041493245.1 Methylomirabilia bacterium
GAACCCGTTCCTCCAGATCTGGAAGGGCGGCATTCCTCCCGTCTTCGAGAGCCGCGATGATGTGATGATCCTCGCCGGTATCGCGAAGGCGCTCGCCGAGGTCACGGGCGACCGGCGCTTCACCGACTACTTCAAGTTCGCACTCGAAGGCAGGCGCGAGGTCTACATCCAGCGGCTGCTCGACAGCTCGACGACCACGCGGGGCTACCAGCTCGCCGACATCATGGCGGGAAAGTATGGACCGTCGGGCGGCGCCCTCATGCTCTTCCGGACGTACCCGCGCATCCCCTTCTGGGAGCAGGTCCACGACTCGGAGCCGTTCCACACCGACACCGGGCGCCTCCACGCCTACGCCGACGTGCCGGAGGCGATCGAGTACGGCGAGAACTTCATCGTCCACCGCGAGGGCACGGAGGCGACGCCGTACCTGCCCAACGTGATCGTGTCGTCGAATCCGTTCGTCCGGCCCGAGGACTACGGGATCGGGACCGGCGCCGAGCACTGGGACGAGCGGACGATCCGCAACGTGAAGCTTCCGTGGAGCCAGGCGAAGGAGACCAAGAACTTCCTCTGGGAGAAGGGGTACCGGTTCTACTGCCTCACGCCGAAGACCCGGCACCGCGTCCACTCGAGCTGGTCGAACGTCGACTGGCACATGCTCTACGATTCGAACTTCGGGGATCCCTACCGCCTGGATCGACGGGCGCCCTCGGTGGGCGAGCACCAGCTCCACATGAACCCTCAGACCGCCCGCGACCTCGGCATCAACGACGGCGATTACGTCTACGTCGACGCGAATCCCGCCGACCGTCCCTACCTGGGCGCCAAACCCGACGATCCGTTCTACCGGGTGTCGCGGTGCATGCTGCGCGTGAAGTACAATCACGCCTACCCCTACAACTGCGTGATGATGAAGCACGCCCCGTTCATCGCGACCGAGCGGAGCGTCAAGGCCCACGAGACGCGGCCCGACGGGCGCGCGCTGTCCGAGAACACCGGGTACCAGGCGAACCTCCGCTACGGCTCCCAGCAGTCGGTGACGCGCAACTGGCACATGCCCATGCACCAGACCGACTCGCTCTTCCACAAGGCGAAGGTGTTCATGGGGTTCATCTTCGGTGGCGAGGCCGACAACCACGCGGTCAACACCGTCCCCAAGGAGACGCTGGTGAAGATCACGAAGGCCGAGGACGGCGGGCTCGGCGGCAAGGGCGTCTGGCGGCCGGCCACCACCGGGTTCACGCCCGACAACGAGAACGAGTTCATGAAGCGGTACCTCGCCGGCGACCTCTACCAGAAAGGATAGGCCGATGCCCTGGGGCGAGCCCGATCCGACCGATCCCGATGTCCTCGTCGGCGTCGAGCTGCTGGCGCCCGTGGAAGCGACGCGGGACATGGCGTGGGTCTTCGCGGAGGAGTTCGCGCGGATGGGCTTCGACGCGCGGCGGATCCTCGGCCTCTTCCGCTCCCCCTTCTACGCGGGCGCCCATCGCGCCCTCGCCGTCCTCGGCGCGCAGGAGGCCACGGCCATCATCGAGGAGTGCGTGCGCGTGTGGGGTCCTCATCACGCCGAGGGAGGCTAGGCCATGGCGCGGGTTCTGAACTGGCAGCTTGGTCGCGAGATGGCGTACCCGTACGAGGCCGCCTATCCGGAGCGGCAGTTCGCGTTCGTCTTCAACATCAACCGGTGCATCGCCTGCCAGAGCTGCACGATGGCGTGCAAGTCCACCTGGACCTTCTCCAAGGGCCAGGAGCACATGTGGTGGGCGAACGTCGAGACCAAGCCGTACGGCGGCTACCCGATGTTCTGGGACGCGAAGGTGCTCGAGCTCCTCGACCGGGCCAACCCCGACGGCGCGCGGTGGACCGGTGCGCCCGCGGGCGATCCCCATGGGCCCTACGGGCGCTTCGAAGGGCGCACGATCTTCGAGGCCGAGCGCATGCTCACGCCGGACAGCGCGCGCGTCCTCGGCTACCTGCCGACCGACGAGGAGTGGAACTCGCCCAACATCTACGAGGACAACCCCGTCGGGCAGCGCGGCCGCCCGGGAGAATTCCACAAGACGGGCGAGGCGCTCCCCGAGCACAAGACCTGGTTCTTCTACCTCGCCCGCATCTGTAACCACTGCGCCTATCCGGCGTGCCTGGCCGCCTGTCCCCGCAAGGCCATCTACAAACGGCCCGAGGACGGGATCGTCCTCATCGACCAGGAGCAGTGCCGCGGCTACCGCAAGTGCGTGGAGGCGTGCCCCTACAAGAAATCCATGTACCGGGGGAACACGCGGGTCTCCGAGAAGTGCATCGCCTGCTATCCGCGCGTCGAGGGCAAGGATCCCGAGAGCGACGGCGTGCCGATGGAGACGCGCTGCATGGCGGCCTGCATCGGGCAGATCCGCATGCAGGGGCTGGTGAAGCTCAACCGCGACGGCACCTGGGCGGAGGACCGCCAGCACCCGCTCTACTACCTGGTCCACGTCGCGAAGGTCGCGCTCCCGCTCTATCCCCAGTTCGGGACTTCGCCGAACGGCTTCTACATCCCGCCGCGCTGGGTCCCGCGCCCCTACCTCCGCCAGATGTTCGGCCCCGGCGTGGACCAGGCGATCGAGCGGTACGAGAACCCCGACCGGGAGTTGACGGCCGTGCTCCAGCTCTTCCGCCGGTCGAACCGGATCATCTTCGGCTACCGCGTCGTGGACGGGCCCAAGGTCTACGAGGGCACGCTCCGCGGCCGGAAGGTGACTCTCTACAACGACACGGTCGTCGCGTACGGCAAGGACGGCCAGGAGCTGTTCCGCACGACCGTGGAGGAGCCGATCCATGTCCGCCCCGCGAAGCACGCCAATTCCATCTGAGCTCGACACCGCCGACCACGCGCTGTGTCGGAGCGCCTTGTGGGAGGCACTCGCGCTCGGCTTCCGCCGGCCCAGCGCCGAGACCCTCGCGCGGCTGGCGTCGCGCGAGGGTGCGATGGCGCTCGCGGAGGCCGCGGAGGCCCTCGACCGGACGGAGGGAACCGACCTCGCCCCTCGTGTGCGCGCGCTGGCCGGCAAGTCCGCGCCGGCGCGCGCGACGCTCGAGGGCGCGTACGGACGCCTCTTCGGTCACACCGCGCGCGGCCTGGTCACGCCCTACGAGACCGAGTACGGCGAAGACTCCACGTGGGAGCCGCAGCGGGAGATGAGCGACCTCGGGGCGTTCTTTCGCGCGTTCGGGCTCGGGCTCGACCCGAAGGCCTACGAGCGGCCCGATCACGTCGCGTGCGAATCCGAGTTCCTCATGTTCCTTGCGCGCAAGGAAGCCCATGCCGTCACGGTCGGGGACGACGCCATGCATGAGGAGACCCGTCGCGCGGCGCGTGTCTTTCTTCGCGATCACCTTGGGCGGTGGGCTCCGGCGTTCGGCGCGAAGCTCGGGCGGGAGGATCGGGACGGCTTCTACGGCGCCCTTGGTCGGCTCTGTGCGGCGTTCGCCGTCGCCGAGTGCGGACGCGTCGGCGTCGCCGCCGGCCCCGAGTTCCTCCGTCTCCGCTCGGCGACACCCGACCCCGCGCCGATGGCGTGCGGGCCCGCGCCCGCCTGCGAAGGCGCCTGATGACGGCCGCGTTCCGCGTCGAGTACGAGCCGCGGCTCGTCGAGGCCGCGGTGCTCGCCGCGGTGCGCGGCGGCATCGAGGAGCGCGCCTTCCTGCGGGAACGCGACCGCGTCTATGAGATCGCGGACGTCGAGGCACGGGAAGCGACATTCACGGCGTTGCACGCCCGCTGGTTCGAGCGGCTCGCCCTCGACGGGCCGTTTCGCGTCGCCCTCGATGAGCAACCCGCGATCACCGCCGGATGCGACCGTTGCCTCGTCGCCCGCGCGGTCGTCGAGCGCGACGAGTCGGCGGATCTGCGCGTGGCCGAGGACACGTGGCCAACGCTCCTCGTCTGCGTGCGGCCGGAGACGGTGAGCCGCCCGGAGCGCCTCCTCGATCTTCTTCGACACGAGCTCCTTCACGTCGCCGACATGCTCGATCCCCGATTCGGTTACGCGCCCACCGTCGGCGGCGCCGATCTCTCGCCTGTGCACGAACGGCTCCTTCGCGACCGTTACCGCGTCCTCTGGGACGTCTACGTCGACGGCCGGCTGACCCGGCTCGGCCACGTGCCGCTCGCGGCCCGGGTCGAGCGGCTCCAGGACTTCGCGCGCGCGTTCCCTCGGCTCGGCGTGCGAACCGAAGGGGCGTTCCGTCGGTTCTTCGACGCGCCGGCCTGCACGCACCGCGATCTCGCCGGCTTCGCCGAGCGGCCCGACGACGCTTCGCTGACCGGCCGCTGCCCGCTGTGCGGGCTGCCCACCCCGGCGCTCGAACCCGGCGCGGCGGGGCTGGCGGCGGCGGTGCTGACGGCGATCGAGAGCGATTTCGCGTCGTGGCGGCCGGCCGACGGCGTCTGCAGCCGGTGCGCCGAGCTGTATCAGCAACGGGTCGTGGCGTCGCCGTGAGAGACCCGCCCGACCTGCTCCGACTCCAAGTGCTCTCGTCTGCTAGAATCGCATCGGCTGATGAGAAGGCACGCGCTCCTCCTTGCGTTGATTCTGGCGCTTCTTCAGATGGCGCCGTCCGCCCAGGCCCAGCAAGCCGCGAAGGTCTGGAGGGTCGGACTCTTCCACGTGGGCCTCGATCACGTTCCGCCGTCGCTCAACGGCCTCCGGGACGGCCTGAAGGCGCTGGGCTACGAGGAGGGGAGGAACCTCAAGCTCGACTTCCGCAACGTCGCCGACGAGGCCGCCGCGCGGGCCGTCGCGCTGGAGCTAGTCCGCCAGCGCCCCGACCTGATCGTGGCCTTCGAGGACCAGACGCTCCGGGCCGCGCAGGCGGCGACGCGTGAGCTCCCGGTCGTCTTCCTCCACGTGAGTGACCCGGTGCGCGACGGGGCCGTCCAGAGCCTCGCGCACCCCGGCGGGAACATCACGGGATTCATCGCGCTCGGGAACGCCACCACCAAGGAGGTGGAGCTGTTCAAGGAGCTGGTCCCGGGCCTTCGCCGCCTGCTCGTGCTGAGCGATCCCGACGATCCGGGCGTGCCCGAATTCCGCAGGCAGGTCCGTCAGGCGGCCACGGTCCTGAAGTTCAGAGCCGTCGAGCACGACGCGAGAAGCCAGGCCGATCTCGAGCGCGTCTTCGCCTCGGTCTCCCGCGGGACCGTCGACGGCGTGTTCATCGCCTCGCTGAACCTGCGGATCAAGTTCCATTCGCTGATCCTGCGTCTCGGGTCCGACCGGCACCTCCCGGTGGCGGGTCACCGCAAGGAATGGGTGGAGCAGGGCGCGCTCTTTTCCTATGCCGAGAACATCCGCGAGGTCGGGCGGGCGGCCGCCGCGCGCTACGTCGACAAGATCTTCAAGGGCGCGCGGCCGGCCGACCTTCCCGTCGAGGCGTACGAGCGCCCCGAGCTGGCCATCAACCTCAAGACCGCGAAGGCGCTCGGCATCACGGTCTCGGAGTCCCTCCGCCTGCGGGCCGACCACCTGATCCAGTGAGCGAGCCCCCGTGTGCTGATCAAGCTCGGCGTGGATCCCGTGCACTTCGGGATGATCCTGCTCGTGAACGGCGGCATCGGGCTGATCACGCCGGTGACCTGCTAGAATCGGTCCATGCCGATTGACGCGCGCCATCCGCGGGAGATTCGTGCGGACATCCGTAGTGGCAAGCTCAGCGGCGTGACCGCGGGGCTCGGGCAGGGTCATGTGCAGGCGAATCTCGCGGTGCTGCCGAAGGAGCAGGCGTACGACTTCTTGCTCTTCTGCCAGCGCAACCCGCGGCCGTGCCCGCTCATCGAGGTGACGGAAGCCGGCTCGCCGGAGCCGGTGGGAGTCGCGCCGGGGGCGGATCTGCGCACCGACATCGCGCGGTACCGGATCTACAAGGACGGTGTGCTCGCCGACGAAGTGACTGACGCGACCCCATACTGGCGCGACGACCTCGTGGCCTTCCTGCTTGGCTGCTCGTTCACGTTCGAGTGGGCGCTGCTCGAAGCCGGCATCCGTCTCTGGCACGTCGAGCACGGCAAGAACGTGGCGATGTGGCGCACGTCGATCGAGTGCCGGCCCGCGGGCGTCTTTCACGGCCCGATGGTCGTCTCCATGCGCCCCATTCCCGCGCCGCAGCTCTCGAAGGCGGTGACGGCGAGCGCTCGGTTTCCCAGCGCCCACGGCGCGCCCGTGCACATCGGCGACCCGTCGGTGATCGGGATCGAGGACGTCGCGCGCCCCGACTGGGGGGATCCCCAACACTTCGCCCCCGGCGATGTCCCCGTCTTTTGGGCGTGTGGGGTGACGCCGCAGGCCGTCGCGCTGGCCTCGAAACCGCCGTTCATGATCACCCACAGTCCCGGCCACATGTTCATCACGGACCTTC
The DNA here is from genome assembly GCA_041493245.1 of Methylomirabilia bacterium. Taxonomy (GTDB): domain Bacteria; phylum Methylomirabilota; class Methylomirabilia; order Rokubacteriales; family CSP1-6; genus DATHGT01. The sequence continues at coordinate 6,397 of JBGPYK010000067.1, forward strand.
CGAACCACGCCCTCGCGGCGCTGTAGCAGGCCGATGAAAAACGGCCATCTACGTCGTTGGCTCGGTCGCGCCTCCCTGCGGCGTACGCGGCGTACGCCTCAGTCGGCACTTCCCTCGCCGCCTAGCATCTGGCCCTTTTTGATCGGCCTGGGTTAGAGGGGCCGACGACGCTCAGGTTCTTGCCCGCGGGCGATCTTGCCGTCTCCGTGGAGTTGGGGGACGAGATCAGCGTGGAGATCAACACGCGCGTTCGCGCGCTCGAGTTCCTCGTCCAGCAGAAGGCGCTGCCCGGCGTCGTCGAGACCGTGCCCTCGTTCCGCTCGCTCCTGGTGTACTACGATCCCCTGGTGGTCGGATACGAGGCGCTGTGCGAGACGCTCGCCGAGTTGGCGGCCCAGGCCGAGCACGCGTCGCTGCCGCCGGCGCGCGTCGTCGAGCTGCCGTGCTGCTACGAGGATGCCGAGATGGGCTTCGATCTCGCGGCTGCCGCGGAGCGCCTCGGGCTTTCGCCCGCCGAGCTGGTGCGCCTGCACGCCGGGGCCGAGTACCTCGTCTACTTCATCGGCTTCACGCCGGGGCTGCCGTACATGAGTGGGATGCCGGAGCGGATCATGCTGCCGCGGCTCGAGACGCCGCGGACGAAGGTCCCGGCCGGCAGCGTGGGGATCGGCGGCATCCAGTGCTGCATCTACTCCGTCGAGAGCCCCGGTGGCTACTGGATCCTCGGGCGCACGCCGGTCCCGCTCTACGATCCCGAGGCGTTCGAGCCGATCCTGCTCCGTCCCGGAGACCACGTCCGCTTCCGTCTCATCGACCGCGCCGAGTTCGACCACATCGCGGCGGCCGTCGAGGCGCGCGACTATACGCCGGTGATCGCGTGATCCCCCGACGGGTATTCATCGGGACCGTTGGCCTCGGGCTCCTCGTCTCGCGTCGGCGCGCGAGCGCTCAGGCCTCCGCGAAGCTTCCGCGGGTCGGATACCTCAGCAGTCAAAAGGCGCTCACGTCTCCGACCTTGAAGGCGTTCCTCGAGAGTCTGCAAGAGATGGGGTACGTGCCTGGACAGAACTTCCTCCTCGAATTTCGAGGTCCAGAGCGCCCCGACAAGTACGAGCAGCATGCCGACCTCGCCGCCCAGCTCGTTGCCGCCGGCGTCGACGTCATCCTCGCGAGCAATCCTTCCGCGATCGAGGCCACGACCAAGGCGACCAAGACGATTCCCATCGTCGGAGTGGATCTCGAGTCGGATCCTGTTGCCAAGGGATGGGCGGCGACCCTCGCGCGCCCGGGCGGCAATTTCACGGGATTTTTCCTCGACATTCCGGAAATCAGCGGCAAGCAACTCCAGTTCCTCAAAGAGATCAAGCCGGTTCTGAGTCGGGTCGCGGTGCTCGGCGACTCACGAGTGAACGAGCTGCAGTCGCGGGCGACCGAGGCCGCGGCCCGGGGAGCCGGCCTCACGATCCAGGCGTTCTCCGTCAGAGATATCGGCGAGGTCCCGGGGGCGATCGCCGAGGCGGCGCGCCAGCGTGCCGGCGCGCTGGTGGTCCTGACCTCTCCGCTGGTCTTCAACAACTTGGGGCGCATCGCCGATGCGGCGGTCAAGCACCGGCTCCCCGCGATCTGCCCTTTTGCGCCGGCCTTTGCCGACGCCGGCGGGCTCATCGCCTATGGACCCGACATAACCGATCTCTTTCGGCGCGCCGCCGGCTACGTGGCCAGGATTCTCAGAGGCGCCAAGCCGGGCGAGCTGCCGGTGCAGCGGCCGGAGAAGTTCGGGCTGGTGGTCAACCTGAAGACCGCACGTGCGCTCAAGCTGACATTGCCCCAGTCCCTCGTTTTGCGCGCCGACCGCGTGATCGAATGATCCGCATCATCGAGCCGGGCGCGCAGAGCACGGTCCAAGATCTCGGCCGTCCCGGCCAGCTCCGCTACGGCATCCCGCCGTCGGGGCCGATCGATCGGGCGGCGTTCGTCGTCGCCAACCGGCTCGTCGGCAACGACGACGGCGCCGCCGGGCTCGAGTGCACGGTGACCGGTCCCCGCTTCGAGGTCGAGGCGCCGTGCGCGATCGCGGTGACCGGCGCCGTGATGCCGGTGACGGTGAATGGGGCCGAGGCGCCGGCATGGACGACGCTGATCCTGAAAGCCGGCGACGTCGTGAAGCTCGGCGTCGCGCGCGCCGGCATCCGCGCGTACGTCGCGTTCTCGGGCGGCATCGACGTTCCGCCCGTGCTGGGCTCGCGCTCGACCTACTTGCGCGGACAGCTCGGCGGTCTCGGCGGCCGCGCGCTCCGGCGGGACGATCGGCTGGCGCTCTTCCCCGTGCCCTTGCCGCCCGTGCGGTGGGCGCAGCCCCGAGTGGTTCCTGATCTCACCACGACGCCTGAGATCCGGGTCGTGCTCGGCCCGCAGGCCGACCGCTTCACCGACGAAGGCATCGAGGCGTTCCTCGGCGGCGAGTACGAGATGCTGCCGCAATCGGACCGCATGGGGGCGCGGCTGCGCGGGCCGCGCGTCACGCACCGGCGCGGGCACGACATCATCTCCGACGGCATCGCGCTCGGCAGCATCCAGGTGCCGGGCGACGGCCAGCCCATCGCGCTCCTCGTGGACCGGCAATCCACGGGCGGCTACACGAAGGCGGCCACGGTATGCTCGTTCGAGATCGGGCGCCTGGGGCAGGTGAAGCCCGGACAGCGCGTGCGCTTTCGGGCGATCGATTTGAGAGAGGCGCACGGGGCGCTCCGACAATGGCAGGCGTCCCTGGTGGACGTCCTCGAGGAGGCGTGATGAGCATCGAGCGGGAGTTGAACGAATACCTGGCGAAGACGGGCCGGTCGCGCGCGCTGCACGAGGACGCGCTGGCCGTCATGCCGGGCGGCAACAGCCGGACGACGACCTTCTTCGACCCGTATCCCTTCTACGTCGAGCGGGGGCAGGGGGCGCACGTCATCGAC
>JBGPYK010000124.1:0-6681 GCA_041493245.1 Methylomirabilia bacterium
CGGCGGAGGGACCGCGGATCAGCTCGATGCGTTCCACGTCGTCCAGGGGGATGAGGTCGAAGTTGACCTCTTCCACGGTCGGCTCGTTGACGCGGACTCCGTCGATGAACACGCTGATGCCCTGCGGCACGCCCGTGACCGGGCTCACCTGGAAGCCCCGGAGCTGCACACCGGGCTGGAAGGAGTTGCCCTGCTCGTCGTTGAGGGTCACTCCGGGCAGGCGCTTGAGGTACTCCTGAAGGTTGAGAGCCCCCGACCGCTTGATCTCCTCTCCCTCGACCACTTGGACCGCGGACGGGACGCTTCCGGCAGGCAGCGGGGCTCCGGGGAGGCGGGCCGGTGCCGAGATCGTGACCTCGGGGAGTCGGATGGGCACTTCGGAGCCTGGGGCAGGCTCTTGCCCGGCCGAGCACGTGGCAAGAGCGATCGGAAGTCCGAGCCCGGCCACGACGCCACGCATGACGGCCGCGACGTGGGAGCGGCGGGTTCGGGTCGCTCGTGGACCTCTGAGAGGCTGATCCGGCGACACGCAGGGGGGACGAGGCCTCGTCATGCCAGCCTGATTACCAGAGACGCCGGTCCCTGCCAAGCTCCAGGTAGCCACCAAGCCGACGGCCACGCGAAACTTCGGGTCTGTCGGGGCCGGGTGCTACCATCGCAATGGCGTTCGAAAGGAGCGTTGTGGACTCTCCCCCGCCCGCGCACGAGCCTGCGGTCCGGTTGATCCCCCTCGGCGGACTCGGCGAGATCGGTCTCAACATGATGCTCGTCGAGTCCGGCGACGAGCTGATCGCCGTCGACTGTGGGCTGATGTTCCCCGACCCCGAGGAGATGCCGGGCATCGACCACGTCATCCCGGATTTCACCTACGCGCTGGCCAAGCGCGACGGCTTCCGCGCCGTCTTCCTGACCCACGGCCACGAGGACCACATCGGGGCACTGCCGTACCTGCTCCGTGCCGCCCGCGTGCCGGTCTACGGCACGCCGCTGACGCTCGCCCTCGTCGCCGAGCGGCTGCGCGAGCACGGGCTCCTCGACGGGGCGGACCTGCGCCTGATGCGTCCGCGCGACCGCATCGAGGTCGGGCCCTTCCGCGTGGAGGCAATCCGCGTCACCCACTCGATCGTCGACGGCATCGGGCTCGCCATCGACACGCCGGTGGGCACCGTCGTCCACACCGGGGACTTCAAGCTCGACCCGAGCCCGCTCGACGGCGAGACCCCCGATTACTATCGCTTCGCCGAGCTGGGCGAGCACGGCGTCCTTGTCCTCTGCTCGGATTCCACCAACGTGGACCGGCCTGGCCACACGCGCTCGGAGAGCGACGTCGGCCGGGCCCTGCGCGGCCACTTCGAGCGCGCGACGGGCCGGATCATCCTCGCCACGTTCGCCTCGCACATCCATCGCATCCAGCAGGTGCTGACCCTGGCTGCCGAGTACGACCGGCGGGTCGCGCTCCTCGGCATGAGCATGCAGAAGAACGTGACGATCGCCTCGGAGCTCGGCGTCCTGCGCGCCCCCGACGGCGTGCTCCTGCCGCTGGAAGACTTGGTCAAGCTCCCGCGCGAGCAGCAGATCATCCTGTCGACGGGCAGCCAGGGCGAGCCCCACTCGGCGCTGGCCCTGATGGCGGCCGACGAGCACAAGTACGTCCAGGTCGAGTCGGGCGACCTCGTCATCATCTCGGCGCGCGTCATTCCGGGCCACGAGCGGACCATCGGCCACGTCGTCAACGCCCTGCTGCGGCTCGGGGCCGAGGTGCTCTACGACGACAACGCCTTCGTCCACGTCTCGGGGCACGCGAGCCAGGAAGACCTCAAGCTGATGCTGAACCTCACGCGCCCTCGTTACTTCATCCCCGTCCACGGCGAGTACCGCCACCTGCTCGGCCACGCCCGCCTCGCCGAGAGCGTGGGGCTGACGCCCGACCGCGTGTTCCTCGTCGAGAACGGTACGGGCGTGGAGGTGACGAAGACGGTCGCGCGCGTGGTGGGTCGCTACCCGACGGGTCGGGTCCTCGTGGACGGCAAGGGGGTCGGCGACATCGGCGCGGTGGTGCTGCGTGACCGCCAGCTCCTCGCCCAGGACGGCCTCGTTTGCGTGTCCCTCGTCGTCGACCGCGGGGGAGCGGTCGTCGCGGGCCCCGAGATCGCCTCGCGCGGCTTCGTCTACGTCAAGGAGAGCGAGGCGCTGCTCGACGAGCTGCGGGCGAGCATCCTCGCGGCGCTCGGTGGGCGCGATCTCTCGATCCCCCCCGATCGCGCGGCGATCGGGGCCCTGGTGCGGACGGCCGTCCGCCACTTCATCAATCAGCGCTTCCAGCGCAAACCGGTCGTGCTGCCCCTGATCCTGGAGGTTTGATGGCGTTTCCCGTCACCGCGAGCGGCAGACCCGACGACAAGGCCCCGGAGCGGGGCATCGATCGGTCGCGCCGGCCGCAGAAGAGGAAGGAGCCGCGCCGGTGGCTCCGCGAGGTCAAGGCGATCCTGCTACTGGCCCTCGCGGGCTTTGGCACCGTCGCGGTCTGGAACTACACGCGCGGCTCCGACCCCCAGGGGCCGGTCGGTCATCTCGGCGCGTGGCTCGGCTGGTCGCTCTTCGAGGCCTTCGGCTACGGCGGATTCCTCTTCCCGCTGATCCTCGCCGTCGTCGGCGTGAACGTCTTCGTCCGGCCGATCGCGGGCCGCGGCTGGACGCCGTTCGCGGGCCTGGCCGTCCTGCTGCTCAGCGCGAGCGGTCTGCTCACCCAGACGGCGGCCACGCTCGCGCCACCCGCCTTGGGAGAGTCTGTGGACGCGGGCGGCGTCGTCGGCTGGGGCCTCGTCGAGACGTTGCATCTCACCCTCGGCGGCGTGGGGACCTGGCTCGTGCTGCTGGCCGGGATCCCCATCGGCGTGCTGTTTCTCACGCAGGTCTCGTACGCTGCGCTCGCCCGCGTCGTGGCGTCCCGTCTTGGGCGGCTCCGCCGCCAGCGGAGCGCCAAAGCGGCCAAGGGCAGCGGGAAGTCGCCGGTCGTCGTGAGCGCTACCGCGCCCGGCATGACCGCCCTGGCGGAGGCCGAGGTCGAGGCGCTGCCCCCGCCGCCCGTCGTCGTCGAGCCTCGCCGCGCCCGCGGCGGCGGTGGCGGCAAGGAAGGGCTCGCGTGGCAGGAGACGTTCGACTTCGGCAAGGGCGGCGCCGAGTCGTTCCAGCTCCCGCCCCTCGGCCTGCTCCAGAGCCCACCCACCGATCAGAAGCTCACGCTGACGCACGAGGAGCTGCAGGAGAACGCCGAGACGTTGCGCCGCAAGCTCCAGGACTTCGAGGTCGAGGGGCGCATCGTGCAAGTCAGCCCCGGCCCGATCATCACATCCTACGAGTTTGAACCGGCGCCGGGGATCAAGATCAGCCGTGTCGTGAACCTGGCCGACGACTTGGCGCTCGCGCTCAAGACCGCATCGGTCCGCATCATGGGCCCGATCCCCGGGCGCGGCACCGTGGCGATCGAGACGCCGAACGCCGAGATGGCGACCGTCTACCTGCGCGAGATCTTCGCCTCGTCGGACTTCGGCGGCTTCAAGGGCCGCCTGCCGCTGGCCCTCGGCAAGGACGTCACGGGCGGTCCCGTCGTTGCCGATCTCGCCGCGATGCCGCACCTGCTCGTGGCGGGTGCCACGGGCACGGGCAAGTCGGTCGGGCTCAATGCGATGATCTGCTCGATCCTCTACAAGACGACGCCCGCCGAGGTCCGCTTCCTCATGATCGATCCCAAGCGGCTGGAGCTGTCGGTCTACGAGGGCATTCCGCACCTGCTCTCACCCGTAGTCACCGACGCCAAGGAAGCCTCGGCCCGCCTGCGCTGGATCGTCGGGAAGATGGACGAGCGCTACAAGCTGCTCCAGGCCAAGCAGGTGCGCAACATCGAGGGCTACAACAAGGCCGTCGCGCCCGAGGAACGGCTGCCGTACTGGATCGTCGTCATCGACGAGCTGGCCGACCTCATGATGGTGTCGTCGGGGGAAGTCCAGACCTCGCTCGTGCGCCTGGCCCAGCTCGCCCGCGCCATCGGCATCCACCTGATCCTGGCCACGCAGCGCCCGTCGGTGGACGTCGTCACCGGGCTCATCAAGGCCAATTTCCCAACGCGCATCGCCTTCCAGATGGCGTCGAAGGTCGACTCGCGCACGGTGTTGGACGCCAACGGCGCCGAGCAGCTCCTCGGCCGCGGCGACATGATCTTCTTGCCCCCCGGGGCCAACAAGCAGATGCGCGTGCACGGGGCGTGGCTCTCCGACGAGGAGGTGAAGGCGGTCTGCGAGTTCCTGCGCACGCAGGGCCTGGCCCAGTACGAGGAGGTCGTGCTCGCGACGGAGGAGGAGACCGCCGCCGGCGATACCGCCGAGCGCGACGGCATCTACTGGGACTGCGTCCATCTCGTCATCGGCCAGCGCTCGGCCTCGATCTCGTTCCTGCAGCGCCGGATGAGCCTGGGCTATCCGAAGGCCGCGCGCTTCATCGACATGATGGAGCAGGACCGGATCATCGGCCCCGGCAACGGCGCCAAGCCCCGCGAGATCCTCGTGGGCCCGGAGTACCTCGCCAAGCGCGGGAAGTGAAATGGTCACGTCACCCGAGGAACTCGCGGACGATTCTCAGGAAGTCGCCGAGACGGTCGTGGTGGAGCCAGTGACCGGCGCCTTCGACGCCGATGACGCGCGCGTCGCGGAACGGCTCCGTGCGGCCGTCCTCCGCGGGGCTGCCGAACCGGCTTTCCTGGCCGTAGAGGAGCAGCGTTGGGCAGGCGATCCGTGACCACAGGAAGCGGACGTCTCGGCCGGGCATGTCGTACGGCGGCCACGCCCGCACGTAGTTGTCGAACTTCCAACTGTAGGTGCCGTCTTCGTTCTGGTTGACGCCGTGAACGGTGAGGTGCCGGGCCTGCGCCGCGGTGAGGTGCGGGTTCTCCTCCTGCATCCGGTGGAAGGCGTCCTCGATCGACGCGTACCGCCGCGGCAGGCGGCCCGCGAGGCCGCGCTGCTCCCGGATCCATTCGTCCATGCGCTCGGCGATGCTCTTGGCTCGGCGCTCGGCGAGCAGGGTGGGCGGGGGACCGAGCCCCTCGATGGCCACCAGCTTGGCCACCGCCTCCGGATAGATCCCGGCGTAGCGGAGTGCCACGTGGCCGCCGAGCGAGTGCGCGACGATGGTGACGGGCGCGAGCTGCTGCTGGTGAATGAGCTGCGCGAGGTCGTAGATGTACCCCGCCATCGTGTAGCTGCCGTCCGGCGACCACTGGCTGTCGCCGTGCCCGCGGAGATCGGGCGCGATCACGTGCCACTCGTCGCGCAGCGCGGCCGCCGTCCAATCCCAGTTGCGGCTGTGATCGCGCCCGCCGTGGAGCATGAGCAGCGGCGGCTGGCCCGGGTTGCCCCAGTCCACGTAGTGCAGGCGCAGGCGCTGCGAGAAGTAGGTGTGGGAGGTCGGGCCCGGCGCGGAGTCGCTCATCGCGCTCGGCGCGCTCAGGACGAGCGGGCCATGCGCTGCTCGAGGTTTTCGATCCGCTCCTGGAGCGTGGCGACGTGGTGCTTCAACTCGGCGACGCTGCGTTCGAGGACGTCACGGCGCCCGGCCTCGTCGGCCAGCAGCCCCTCGATGCGGCGCAGGGCCTGGGTGACCATGACGTACTCCTGCTCGAGGCGCTCGAGCCGCCCGTAGATCGCGTCGAAGTGGCCGAAGACCTCGCGGAAGCGCGCGTCCATGTGCTCCTGGAGCCCATCGAACCGCCGCTCGAGGCGATCGAACCGCTGGTCGATGGCCACGAACCGCTGGTCCATGGACACGAACTGCTGGTCGATACCGACGAACCGCTGGTCGATGGTCGTGAAGCGGCGGTCGATGGCCGCGAACTGCTGCCCGAGGAACTCGGTGAGCTGCTGATACTCGCTGGCGGTCATCGGAGTGCTATAGCTCTATCCCACGGGCGCCGCGGTTTCAAGTGTCGACGAAAAGATGCAGCCAGTGCCTTGCTCAGGCGCCGGGCAGCGACGGCCGGCGCCCAGCCCACGGCCGTGCCTCTTCGAAGGCGGCCGAGGCCTGGAGCACGGTAAGGTCGGCGAAGCGACGGCCGACGATCTGAAGGCCGATCGGTAATCCCGCGGCGGTGAAGCCGGCGGGCACCGAGGCCGCGGGCTGGCCGGTGAAGTTGAACGGATAGCTGAACGAGGCCCAGGCCATCCAGTCCCAGGTGTTCCCCGGCTGCGGCCAGTGCTCGGGGTTGATGCGGCCCACCGGGAAGGCGGCCACGGAGAGCGAGGGCGTGAGCAGCAGGTCGTAGCGCTCGAAGAGCGGGCGTACGCTGTCCCAGTACGCAAGCTTGCGGCCGCGCATGTCGATGTAGTCGACCACGCTGTAACGCAGCCCATCTTCGATCGCCTCGACGAGGCCGGGGTCCATCCGGTCCCGCCACTCCGCTAGGTAGCGCGCGTAGTTGCCGGCCTCGTGGGCGTTCCACATCATGCGGATCATCTCGTGGGAGTCTGCGAAGCCGGCCTTCACCTCGTCCACTGCGCAGCCGAGCGTCTCGAAGACGCGCGCGGCGTCGCGCACGATGGCGGCCACGTCGGGGTCTACGCGCAGCGTGTCGAGGTCCGGGCTGAAGGCGACACGCAGGCCGCGCACGCCCGCGCGAAGCCGGCCGAGATA
>JBGPYK010000128.1:0-6615 GCA_041493245.1 Methylomirabilia bacterium
GCCGCCGGCACGACGGTGCGCCCGAGCCCCGGCGGGATCTGACCGCCGTGGCGCGACCGGAAGTACTCGGGCGTGGAGACGGCCGGGTACGGCCCGACGCCGGACACCTGCCAGGTCTCACGGCCACGGGCGAGGTGTACGAGGATCGGCGCCACTCCCGCGACGCTCACCATGTCGCAATGGACGACGCCGAGGCAGATGCCCGCGGCGACTCCGGCGTCGATGGCGTTGCCACCGCCGTTCAGCATCCGCGCGCCGGCCTCGGCCGCGAGCGGATGGCCCGCGGCGACGGCCCAGCGGGAGCCGATCGCCTGCACGGTGTGCGTGGGGGTGTACGACGGACGCTGCGTGGGGAACGAGACGTTCTCGGACGCGGAGTCAAGTGACATAGTGGGCCCATATTACGTCAAGTCGGTGTGCTACGCTGCCCCCCATGGGGCGCGCACCCTTGATCGGCGTCACCACTTCGACGACCGCCGACGGCGCCCCCGGCAGGCCGCCGCGCGCCCATCTCAACAATGCCTATCTGCTCGCGGTGCAGCAGGAGGGCGGCGTGCCGGTGCTCCTCCCCCCGCACCTCGACGACCGCGCCCTCGACGCGCTCTGGTCGCGCCTCGACGGGTTGCTCCTCACGGGCGGCGGCGACATCGATCCGGCGCGGTTCGGCGAAGCTCGACATCCGACGGTCCTGGAGGTGTCCGAGACTCGAGATCGGCTGGAGATCGCGCTCACCGAGCGAGCGCTCCACGAGCACCGGCCGCTCCTCGCGATCTGCCGGGGCGTTCAAGTGCTCAACGTCGCGCTCGGTGGCTCGCTCTACCAGGACATCGCGAGCGACACGGGCAGTTCGATCGCCCACAGTCAGATGGCCCCGCGGCAAGAGCCGACCCACCCCGTCAAGGTCATGGGCGAGGGGACGCGGCTCGGCACGACGCTGGGAGCGCCCGAGGTGAACGTCAACAGCTTCCACCACCAGGGGATCAATCGGCTCGGACGCGGGCTCCGCGAGGTCGCGTGGGCACCCGACGGCATCATCGAAGGCGTAGAGATGCCGGACGCGGCGAGCTTCGTCCTCGGCGTGCAGTGGCACCCCGAGGAGCTGGTCGGCCACGATCCCGCCGCTCGCGCTCTCTTCCGCGCCCTCGTCACCGCCGCCGACACGTCCGGGCGCTAGACGCCGGGCAACGTTTCAGCCGGGGAGCTGCAGATCGTCGGCGTAGACTTCCTCGCCCCGCAGGTACGCCGTGCGGAAGGGGCTCAGCCCGTGCGAACCCCCGTTGACGGCCTTGCGCGCCTCCGGCAAATCCTTCTGGTCGAGGGCGACCCTGATCCGGGTCTCCGAACGCTTCAGGAAGTCGGCGAGGATCCGGCCCGCGATCTCCGGATCGTTCGCCTTCTCGGGATCGTCGACCACCTGACGGTCCAGGCCGATGCGCCGACCGATGTCCGCGTAGTTGGCGCGTCCCGTGAGCTGGATGTAGCCCCGTCCCTTGTACCGCTCTCCGTCCGGCGGCCCCTGATTTCCGAGGTCCGTGCGGCGGTCATAGAGGTCGAACGGACGGCCCCCGGGTGACGTGTTGAATCTGGACACGCCCTCGCCGATCGGCAGGAACATCGCGGTCTCGGCCCGGATGGTGGCGAGCGCCATCAGGAACATCCGCTTGTCCCGGAGGCCGCTGGCGATCAGCCCCTGGACGACGAAGGGCAGGTTAGTCTCGACGTTCTCGAACCGCGTTCCCGGGAAGAGCAGCGCCACGCTCTCGGGCGTGCCGGCGCTGGCGGGACCGATCAGACGATCGAGTCCAAGCACGCGCGCCGTGGCCTCGTCGACCTGACCGGTTACGGGGAGGTGGAGCGAGAGCTGGAAAGCGCGTACGGCGTTCTCGGTGCCGCTGCCGAAGTCCCCGTCGATCGTCTTGCCGTAGAACCCGCGCTCCTTGAGCGCGCGCTGCGCCTCGCTCACCCATGGGGAATCGTCGCCGTTGCGCAAGACCGGCATGACGCCGGCAGTATAACAGGAACTCCGGACGGTAGTCGTCCACGCCCGCCCGGTGCCGCGCTTACGTGCGGGAGGGAGCTACGCCGGCTCCCAGCGCGACGGGGCGTCATGCTGGACGTGCTCGCGCACCCGCCCTTCCCGCGCGAGCTTCTTCAGGTGCGACTCCACGGACATGGCGGCCACCCGGTGGAGCTTCGGCGAAACGTCGGCGTAGATACGGCTCACCATGCTGGGGATCGTGCGCAGACCGTCGCCGAGCGCTTCCAAAATCTGCCGCTCACGGGCGAGCCGGTGCGCGATGTACTCCTCGATCTTCGCCGGCGCGTCCTCGATCACGGGGCCGTGGGCGGAATAGATGCGGCGGACGTCGAGGCCTTGCAGGCGGCGGAGTGACGCCATGTAGTCGCCGAGGTCGCCGTCCCCCGAGGGGATCACGCTCGTGGAACCGGAGAGGATCACGTCGCCGCTGAACAGCGCCTTCTCCTCCACGAGGTAGTAGCAGAGATGATCCGAGGCGTGACCCGGCGTGTGGATGGGCACGAGCGTCACCCCGTCGCCCTCCACGACCTGGCCGTCCCGGAGATCCTCGATGCCCTCGGGCAGATCCGCATCGCGGTGGATCATCTTCGCCACGGGCAGGCCGGGAAAGCGCGCGCGCAGGTGCGCGACCCCGCCCAGATGGTCGACGTGGCGATGCGTGAGGATCACGCGCGATGGGCGATCGATACCGCGGCTCCGCAGATAGTCCTCGAGCAGCGGGACGTACCCATCGACACCGGCGCCGGTGTCGATCAAGATCGGCTCGCGCCGGCCCACGAGATACGTGTTGGTGCCCGGCCCCGTCATCATGCCCGGATTGAGGCCCAGCACGCGCCCCACCAGATCGCTCGGCGTGGCCGTCCGCGGGAAGTCGGGATCGATCCAGCTCACGGCGTCTTCGAGTCGTCGGTCATCAGGAGATCCCCAGGAAGCGGCGTTTGACGTCCTCATTCGCGTCGAGGTCCGCCGGGGAGCCATGGTACACGATCTGCCCCTTGCTCATCACGTAGACGCGGTCGGCGACGCGCAGCGCGAGCGGCACGTTCTGCTCGACGAGCAGGATGCTCAGTCCCTCGCCCTTGAGGCGAACGAGCACGCGCCCGATCTCGCGGACGATGATCGGGGCCAGGCCCTCGGAGGGCTCGTCGAGCAGGAGCAGCCGCGGGTCGGTCATGAGCGCGCGGCCGATGGCGAGCATCTGTTGCTCGCCACCCGACAGCGTGCCGCCCCCCTGCGCCGCGCGCTCCCGGAGGCGCGGGAACAGCGCATAGACGTTGTCGCGGCGGCCGACGGCCGCGGCGCCGCCGCGCGCGCCGAGCTCGAGGTTCTCCGTCACCGACAGCGGCGCGAAGATCCGCCGGCCCTGCGGCACCAGCCCGACGCCCTCGCGCGCGATGCGGTAGGCCGGCCAGCGCTGGATCTCGCGCCCGTGAAACCGCACGATGCCGGCGCGCGGCGGGGTGAACCCCACGATGCTGCGAATCAGGGTCGTCTTGCCCACGCCGTTGCGGCCCAGGAGCGCGACCGCCTCACCGGGTGCCACCGTGAGCGACACGCCGTGGAGGATGTGACTGTCGCCGTAGTACGTCTGGACCGCCTCGACATCGAGCATGGCTATTGTAACGAGCGCGGCGAGGCAGGATCGCACCGTGGGTGGCGTGCTGCAGGTACGGCGTGGCTGCGTATGTTCATTCCTCTCCCGTCCCCAGGTAGACCTCGTACACCCGCGCGTCAGCGCGGACGACGTCGGGCGCCCCTTCCGTCAACACCTCGCCGTAGTGGAGCACGGTGATCCGGTCGGCGAGGGAGAACACTACGTCCATGTCGTGCTCGATGATCAGCAGCGTCATCTCGCGGGGCAGCGCCATGAGCAGGCGCGTCATCCGGTGCGTCTCCTCCGGCGACATCCCCGCGGTCGGCTCGTCCAGGAGGAGAAGCTTGGGCGAGGTGGCCAGCGCGATCCCCACCTCGAGCTGCCGCTGCTCACCGTACGAGAGCCGGCCGGCCGGCTCGTCGAGCCGCTCCGCGACGCCCACCGCCTCGGCGATCTCGCGCGCCCGCCGGAGCGGCAGGGGGAGCGCCGTGATCGAGCCGAACAGGCGATAGCTGCCGGGCTGGCCGGCGGCCGCCGACAGCCGGAGGTTCTCGAGCACCGACAGCCGCGGGAAGACGTTCGTCCGCTGAAACGAGCGCGAGAGCCCGCGCCGCGCGATGGCATACGGCGGCAGCCCGGTGACGGGCGCGCCGTCAAAGACGATGCGCCCACCGGTCGGTACCAGGTGCCCCGTGATCAGGTTGAAGAGCGTCGTCTTGCCCGCGCCGTTGGGGCCGATGATCGCCCGACGCTCGCGCGCCGCCACCGAGAGCGACACGCCGTTGACGGCGCCGAGCGCGCCGAAGTAGCGGGTGAGGTGCTCGATCTCGAGCAGGGCGCTCACGCGCGGAGACCGATCCGATTTCCGATCATTGAAGGGCTCGCCTCCCCGCGGCGGCCACGCCTCGGACCGCGCCCACGAGGCCGCCGGGGGCGAAGAGGACGAAGAGGATGAACGTGAGGCCGAGGATGAGCATCCAGCGCTCGGTGTAGGAGCTGACGAGGCTCTGCAGTAGGATGAACGCCGCGGCGCCGAGGACCGCGCCGCCGAGCGTGCCCGTCCCGCCGATGATGACCATCAGGAGCGCCTCGCCCGAAGTCGTCCACAGGAACGCGTCCGGGGTGATCGAGCCGACGAGCTGCGTGTACAGCGCGCCGGCGACGCCGGCGACGATGCCGGCGAGGACGAACGCGAGGAGCTTGTATCGCGACACGGCGTAACCGACCGCCTGCATCCGCGCCTCGTTGTCGTGGATCCCGCGCAGGACGTGGCCGAAGGGCGACCGTACGACCGCCCACAGGAAGAGGGCGGCGAGTCCGACGACCGCGAGGAGGTAGAAGTGGAAGTTCGCGGGATGCGCCACCTCCACGCCGAGCACGCGCGGGCGCGGGACGCCCACGATGCCGTCTTCGGCTCCCAGCCAGGCGGCCTGGAACGTGACGGCGTAGAACATCTGCGAGAACGCCAGCGTCAGCATGATGAAGTAGACGCCGCTCACGCGGATGGAGAAGAACCCGATGACGAGCGCCGCGAGTCCGGCGGCCAGCGCGGGGAAGACCAGGGCCGAGAGCCCGCCGGGCCAGGCGGTGAGGGCGAGCGCGGCCACGTAACCGCCCACGCCGAAGAAGGCGGAATGGCCGAAGGAGACCATGCCGGCGTAGCCCATGAGCAGGTCGAGGCTCATGGCGAAAATTCCCCAGATGAGGATCTCCTGCAGGAGCTTCACCGGGTAGTTGCCGGCCAAGCGCGGGAAGACCGCGAGGGCGACGATCAGCGCCGCGAGCACCAGGAGCTTCAGCTTCACTTTAACGGTGCCGGTGAGGCCGCAACCGGCGTGGGTGGCCTGCTGTAGGTGGTTGTTGGATTCATTTCAACGGCCGGCCGAATAATCCCTGGGGGCGGAGGAGGACGATCAGGGCCATCACGACGTAGATGATGAGCATCGAGGCGCCTGGCAGCCAGGCCTTTCCGAACGTCTCCGCCTGCCCGATGACGAGGCTGCCCACCAGGGAGCCCTTGAGACTGCCGAGCCCGCCGACCACGACCACGATGAGTGCCGGGATGAGGATCCCCGCCCCCATCGGGGGCGACGCGGACTGGATGGGTCCGGCGATGACCCCCGAGAGCCCGCCGAGCGCGGCGCCGAACGCGAAGACCCCGGTGAAGACGAGTGGGATGTTGATGCCCATGCCCGCCGTCATCTCGGCGTCGTAGACGCCGGCGCGGATGATGGAGCCAAGACGCGTGCGCTCGATCAGCAGCCACAGCGCCACGGCCATCGCGAAGCCGAACCCGATGACGAACAGGCGGTAGGACGGGATGGTTGCCCCGAAGATCGTCACGGACGAGGCGAACAGGTCGGGCGGCGGGATGGACCGGATACGCCCGCCCCAGATCCACTTCACGAGGTCCTCGAACAGGTAAATGAAGCCGAAGGTCAGCAGCACCTGGTCGAGCGGCGAGCGCTGGTAGAGGGGGCGCAGGACGACACGCTCCATCACGGCGCCGATGACGCCCACGGCGAGCGGCGCGACGACCAGCGCCAGCCAGAAGTTACCGGTGGCGGCGATGGTCGCCAGCCCCGCGTAGGCCCCGAGCATGTAGAAGGAGCCGTGGGCGAGGTTGATGACGTCGAGCATGCCGAAGATGAGGGTGAGGCCGACCGAGAGCAAGAAGAGCAGGACGCCATACGACAGGCCGTTCAGGGCCTGACCGAAGAAATCGGTGACGAACACGGGGACGGACGCGGGGCCGGGCTGCGCCCGGCTCCGCTAGTAGGTTTCCAAAATACGCCGCAGGCCGATCAAAAGGGTCCTGTTGCGAGCCGGCGATGGATGGGGCGACTGAGAGGTGGCCCGGCCACGGCGCAGGGACCCCCGACTGAGCCAACGAAGCAGATGGGCCCTTTTCATCGGCCTGCTAGGCCGGCAGGGTGCAGCCGGTCCCGGGGTCGCGCACGTCGGCGATCTTGTCGATCGGGAC
>JBGPYK010000021.1:0-15277 GCA_041493245.1 Methylomirabilia bacterium
CCGCGAGCACCTGCTGGATCAGCAGCAGCGGCACTAGCGCGACGAGGACCCATCCCGGCCAGCGGCCACTGATGAGCAGGAAGGCCAGGAACAGACCCCAGATGATCGAGAAATTGACGCTGGCCGACAGGAAGACATAGGCGGGAAGCGTGACCCGGGGAAAGCTGACCTTCTTCAGCATGTTCGCCTGCTCCAGGAACACCGTCTGGCTCCGGAGCAGCACCTCGACGAAATAGTTCCAGGTGAGAACTCCGGCGCAGAGATAGAGGCTGTACGCGAGCGTGTCCTGGGTATTCGGCAGCCTGGCCTGCATCACCCGGGAGAAGACCAGCGTGTAGATGAGGATCTGCGCGAGCGGATTCACGACGGCCCAGGATGCGCCAAGCACCGAGCCGAGATAGCGTCCTCTGAAATCGCGCGCCACCATCCCGAGCACGAACCCTCGATACGCCCACAGGGCCTTGAGCCGACCTCCGAGCTTCACCCTGACCGCCCTCGCATGCCTTGCCCGTCGCGCGCCGCCGCCGTGGAATGCCACGGGAAACCACCTGAAGGGGGAAGGGTCGTCAGACTCACTCGAACGTCGGAGTATCGAGGAGCGCCCCGGCTTCGCTGGGGTGCTCCGGGCGTTGGGGGGGTATGGGGGGCCATGTCGGGGCCCCCCATGTCGCTAGCGCCCGTCGCGGTATCGTGCGAGGTCGGCGTCGACCATCAGTCGGATCAGCTCCGCAAAGCCGACCTTGGGCGACCAGCCGAGCTTCTGCCGCGCCTTCGTCGCGTCGCCGAGGAGCATGTCGACCTCGGCCGGCCGCTTGAGCGCCGGGTCGAGCACCACGTGCCGGCGCCAGTCGAGCCCGGCGTGCGAGAAGGCGAGCTCGACGAGCTGCTGCACCGAGTGCGCCTCGCCCGTCGCCACGACGTAGTCGTCCGGCTGCTCCTGCTGGAGCATGAGCCACATCGCCTGCACGTAGTCGCCGGCGAAGCCCCAGTCGCGCCGGGCCTCGAGGTTGCCGAGGCGCAGCTCCTGCTGCAGCCCGTGCTTGATCCGCGCCACCCCGTCGGTCACCTTGCGGGTGACGAACTCGAGGCCGCGCCGCGGCGACTCGTGGTTGAACAGGATCCCGCAGCAGGCGAACAACCCGTAACTCTCGCGGTAGTTCACGGTGATCGCGTGGCCGTAGACCTTCGCCACGCCGTACGGGCTGCGCGGGTAGAAGGGCGTGCTCTCGTTCTGCGGCGTCTCCTGGGCCTTGCCGAACATCTCGCTCGACGAGGCCTGGTACACGCGGATACCGGGATCGACGAGCCGGATCGCGTCGAGGATCCGCGTGACGCCGAGGGCCGTGAACTCCCCCGTCAGCACCGGCTGCGTCCACGAGGTCGGCACGAAGGACTGGGCCGCGAGGTTGTAGACCTCGTGCGGCCGGGTCTCCTCGATCAGGTGGATGAGCGAAAGCTGGTCGAGGAGGTCGGCCTGGCGCAGGTCGAGCCGGCTCCGCACATGCTCGATCCGCTCGAAGTTCTCCTTGCTGGCGCGCCGGACCATGCCGAACACCGCATAGCCCTTCTCCAGCAGGAACTCCGCGAGGTAGGAACCATCCTGTCCCGTGATGCCGGTGATGAGTGCCCTTCTAACTGCGGGTTCCTCCCTTCACCATCCGTCGCCGGACGGTAAAAAATCCTCCCGAAAGACTACGCCATTTCTCGTCGAAATGACAACGACCCATTGGCCGGGCCGCGCCTTAGGAGCCCCGCTCGACCCGGTCGCGCCAGTACGCGAGGACGTCCCGCAGCGTCTGCTCGAAGGGAATCCGCGGCTCCCAGCCCACCGCCTTCCGCGCCCTCGTGGCGTCGCCGAGCAGCACGGGCACGTCGGAGGGACGCAGGCGGGCGCGATCCTCACGGACCGTGATCCCGTCGACCCGCGCCTCACCCAGCAGGAAGTCCAGGATGTCCTGGATCAGCCACGCCCGGCCCGAGCACAGGTTGTAGACCTCGCCGGGCTCGCCCTTCTCGAGGAGCAGCCAGTAGCCCCGGACGATGTCGCGCACGTCGGTGTAGTCCCGCCGGGTCTTGAGGTTGCCCACGGCAATGACGGGCTCGCGCACGCCGCGCTCGATCTCCGCGATCTGCCGCGCGAAGTTCGACGTCACGAACACGTCGCCGCGGCGCGGCCCCTCGTGGTTGAACGCGCGGCTGCGCACGATGTGCATTCCGTAACTCTTGAAGTACTGGTAGCCCATGAGGTTCTGCGCGACCTTGCTCACCGCGTACGGCGACAGCGGGCGCAACGGGTTCGCTTCCGTGATCGGCAGCTCGTCCTCGTGCACGAAGCCGTACTCCTCGCTGGAGCCGATGACGAGAAACCGCGGCTTCGCGCCTTGCGCGCGGATCGCCTCCAGCAGGTTCACCTGGGAGACCGTGTTGGTCATGAACGTCTCCGCCGGCGCCTGCCACGACGCGCCGACGAAGCTCTGCGCGGCGAGGTGGATGACGAAGTCCGGCCGCGAGGCCTCGATGAGGTGATGGGTCGAGCTCATGTCGCGGAGGTCACACTCCACGAGCTCGATGCGGCTGCGGATGTGCTCGATGTTCTCGGTCTTGCTGCGCCAGCGATAGGAGCCGAAGACCTCGGCACCGCACGCCAGCGCGTGCTCCGCGAAGTGGCTACCCACGAAACCCGTGATGCCCGTGACGAGGACCCGCATGCGACCGGATTATACGCGTTCAGGGCGACCGGGCGGATAAGCCGATTTACGCGGGATGGGTGGGTGAGCATCTCGCGCTTGGCCACCTCAGGTAGCAACGCCTCCGAGACCTCCGACGTCCGCGTCCGCACCGCTACTGAACGGCCACCGTCTCCCCGATAGAAGGAGGGCGGAAACTCACAAAGCGGCTCTCGTACTTCTCCCACCGGAGCCACCGGAGAGCCGGATCATCCAGATCCTTGTCAAAGCGGAAGATCGCCTCGGCCGGCCGGCCGTCATCGGTCACTGCGGACACCTCGACATCGGTGCCGGCGACGTGCACGCGCTCGCCAGCAACCAGTGGATGCCCCCGCGGACGGGATATCGGTTCTTGACGGCCCTCCCAGCGCACCCAGACGGTGTGCGCATCAGCCCTGTATATCGTGAGTGGGGCCGCGCCGTACGACAACACCCTAGTCTGCGCGGGGATCGGCTGGCCTTTGACGGCTCGGACGAAGAACCAGTGGAAGAAGCGGAGAGCATTCGGGGCATTGACGATCACGAGGCGTTGATGTCGGATCGCGGCATCAGCCGGGATACTGTCCGGGGCTTGCTCCATGCCGCCTCTGCTGGCTGAGATGCGAACGACCTGAAAGGGGCAGACAATCAGGTGAATCCCTATCAGCGCGCACGCAAGCAGGCTGGCCGCCCATCTCCACCGCCGCCCATGGGACACCCAGGGCTCCTGGAAGAGCAGGCCGCACACAAATTGGGCCATCAGGCCCATTGCCCCGAGCCCGACGAGCAAGAGGTAGCGGTCGTGAGGAGATCCCGCACAGATCGGCACAACCGCCAGCACCTGTGACAAGGCCCAAAAGCGGGCGACCGCGTCTCGCTTCAGGAGGGGTGCCAGCAGGATAGACAGGACCGCGATCGTGGCCAGCGCAACGACCCACCTGGCGCTCCCGGCCGCACCGCGAATGAAACTCTCGGCTGGGGGACCGGTCCACTGAGCCTGAAGCAGGACCGGCCAGTTCCTGACAAGCGAGCCGGCGAACTGCAGCGGTTCGCGCATTGGGTTGATGTAATCAGGCGCCATCCCAAGAACGCCATAGCCCATCCACTGGTACACCAGTTGCCACGCGGCGATGACCACACCATGCGGCAACAGGGCTTGCATCCGCCCACGCCAATGCCCTCGCTCCAAGAAGACGGCGTGTGCCACGAGATAGCCGCCGGTCGCCACGGCTGCCTCGGCACTCAGCAGCGCCAGCGCCAGGCATGCGGGAGCGACGACCGATCCTGCACGCCAGCCGGAGCGCCGCCATCGATCGTGGAACAGCAACGTCAGCGTCCCGAAGAGCGCCCCGAGAATCGTGTTGCGACCCGCAATGTCGACCGCGGGGAACGCATGGATCCGATCCAAAGCATAGAGCAACGCTGCCAGCCCGGCCGCGGCCTCGCGGGTCATGAGCCTTCGGTACAGCCCGAAGACGGCCACGATCAGCGCACCGAGCCAGAACAGGCTCTGCACGTGCATGAGAACCGGCAGGTCTCGCCACAATGTGTAATCGACCCAATGGGTCAGGGCGCTCACCGGGCGCCAGAACGCAATGAAGGCTACGCGCGCGCCCGAGAAGGTCCACCACGGGAATAGCCCCAGATCGAGCATGCGGCGCACCCGCCCGGGACTACCGTCGAACCAGTTGAAAATGTCGAGCCGCCAGGGGTAGACGTCACGCAAGGTCGAGTCCGACAGGATGCCGAAGATGAAGTAATCGTCGAAATAAAATCCAGCCCGTACGGAGGGCAGAACCACAGTGATGGCAAGGACGATCAGGACAGGCAGGAACAGGCAATGACTCGCGGAAACCCGAAGAGCTGTCGCGAGGCGATTCGAAAGACTCTGGGCTACGAGGAAGGCCGCGATGATGCCTTGAAGAGACCGGCCCCGATGGACTTAGAGGCTGGTCATGCCTGCACGACGTGGGCGCCGGCCAACCCTCGCTGTCCGAAGGCGTTGCGTGTGTCGATGATCAAGGACGCCGACTGGTGCACGGCGGCATAGGGAAACGTCGAGTGGTCCGTGACGAGCACAACGGCGTCGTAGCCCCGCACCGCGTCAGGCGTGAGAGCGACCGAATCGGCCCGGAAATGATAGTTGCGCATCGACGGCATGCGGGGGAAGTATGGGTCGCTGTAGTCGGCGAGCGCCCCCTTGTCCATCAGCAGCGTGAGGATCTTGAACGCGGGTGACTCTCTCGGGTCGTCCACGTCCTTCTTGTAGGCCAACCCCATGAGGAGGACCTTCGACCCCTTGAGGGCCTTGCCGCGCGCGTTCAGCGCGTCGGCGAGCTTGTGCACGACGTGCTCGGGCATGGCGCTGTTGATCTCGCCGGCGAGCTCGATGAAGCGCGTGACGACGCCGTACTGCCGCGCCTTCCAGGTGAGGTAGAAGGGGTCGATCGGGATGCAGTGCCCACCGAGGCCAGGCCCCGGGTAGAACGCCTGAAAGCCGAACGGCTTGGTCTTCGCGGCCGCGATGACCTCCCAGAGGTCGATGCCCATCTTGTCGAAGGCCACCTTGAGCTCGTTCACGAGGGCGATGTTGACGGCCCGATAGACGTTTTCCAGGATCTTGGTCGCCTCGGCGACTCGGGGCGAGGACACGGGGATCACCTTCTCCATGATCTGAGCGTAGAGGTGACTGGCCAGCTCCTGGCACGCAGGCGTCAGACCGCCGACGACCTTTGGAATCCGTGAGGTCGTGTAGGTCGCATTACCCGGGTCCTCGCGCTCGGGCGAGAACGCCAGCCAAAAATCGCGCCCGACCACCAACCCGCCCGCCGAGAGGGCGGGCAGCAGGAGTTCTTCGGTCGTGCCGGGATAGGTCGTGCTTTCCAGGCACACGAGCTGTCCGGGCCGGAGCGTCTTGGCGATCGCCGTGGTGGTCTTCTCGACGAACTGAAGATCCGGCTCGCGGTACCGGTTCAACGGCGTCGGGACACACGCGATAACGGCGTCCGGCTTCCCCAAGTCGGTCATGTCGTCCGTCGCCGTCAGCCGCCCCTGCGTGACCAGCACCCCGATCCGCTCGGCGGAGATCGAGCGGATGTACGTCGAGCCGGCGTTGAGCCGCTCGACCTTCGCCGCGTCGACGTCGAACGCGATGACGGGAAAGCCCGCCTCGGCGAATGTGAGGGCCAGCGGCAGCCCGGCATAGCCCGCCCCCACGATGCCCACGGTATAGTCGCGCCGCGTGATTCGGTCTTTGAGCTCGTTAAGCCGAGCCATGCCTGAAAAACTCCACGGTTCGCCGGAACCCGTCGTCGAAGTCGACCAGAGGGGAGAATCCGAGCAGTCGCTTGGCCTTGCCGAGATCGGCCAGCGTGTGGGGCACGTCGCCCGCCCGGCCCGGCGTGTGCCGCCGCGCGAGCGGCCGCCCCAGTAGCTTCTCCAGCTTCTCGACCATGCTGAGCAGGCTGATCTGCTCCCCGCAGCCGACGTTGAAGGCCTCCCCGCCCGCCCCCTCGGCCTCGGCGGCGAGGACGTTCGCGTGGACGACGTTGTCGATGTAGGTGAAGTCGCGCGATTGCGTGCCGTCGCCGTGGATCTCCACCGGCTCGCCGCGGAGCGCCCACAGGATGAAGCGCGGGATGACCGCGGCGTACTCGGAGGCGGGGTCCTGGCGCGGTCCGAAGACGTTGAAGTAGCGGAGCCCCACCGTGTCCACCCCGTACAGGCGGTGCCAGACGGCGGCGTACTGCTCGCCGGCCGCCTTGGACACGGCGTACGGCGAGATGGGAGCCGGCGGCTGGTCCTCGCGCTTGGGCAGCTCCGGTCGGTCGCCGTAGACCGACGACGACGACGCGTAGACCACGCGCCGGATGCCGGCCCGGCGGGCGGCTTCCAAGACGTGCAGCGTGCCCGTCACGTTGTTCTCGTTGGCGCCGAGGGGGTCGGCCACCGAGCGCGGGACGGAGCGCATGGCCGCCTGATGGAAGATGACCGTCACGCCCCGGGCCGCGCGCTCCACCGTGGCGAGGTCCCGCACGTCGCCGCGCACGATCTCCAGGCGCGTTCCGTACGCCGCCGCGAACGACAGGTTCGCCTCGCGGCCAGCGGAGAAGTTGTCGAGGATGCGGACGGCGGCGCCCCCGCGGAGCAGGTGCTCCACCAGGTGCGAGCCGATGAATCCGGCGCCCCCAGTGACGAGAACGGCCTCGTGCACGCCGCCGATTGTATCAGATGATATGGTGGTGTCCGTGGCAACGACGAGGCCGCTTGGAATGCTCCGCCGCCTCTGGCACGGGTGGAAGCGCGTCGGCAAAGCGATCGGCGACGTCCAGGCGCGGGTCCTCCTGACCGTCTTCTACTTCGTCGTCGTGGCGCCGTTCGCCGTCGCCATCACGCTCCTGGGCGACCCGCTGGCCGTGAAGCCCCGCGCGCCGCGGGGCTGGCGGGTGCGCGCCGCCCTGCCCGGCTCTCCGCTGGCCCGGGCCCTCCGGCAGTTCTGATGCAGCCGCTTCTTGGGCTACCTCTCCCACCCGGATTCCGGCGAACTATGAAGTGCGCGTTCTCAGAGACCACTTCCAATCCATCGAGTAACACCAGCGAGTTCGACGCCTGGGTCACTCGCGCGTCGACGGCACTGCGCTGGTCCCGACGAACGTCGTGATGTTGAGGTTCTGTCTCGAGCGCCCTGTTCGAGACTCGGCCTTCCCTCGACTCTGCTGTCTACCAGGGCCAGCCACTTCGTGGAGGTGAGCGTCCGCGGCGTCCCGATCGCGGCGCTGCCGCTGGCGAGAAGGTGGGCCGCGCGCTGGCTCTCCTTTCCGCGCGCGACCTGGGCCGCGCTTGCGCTCGGGGCGCTGCTCTCCGCACCCACCCTGAGCCTCGGGCTCCTCCTCGACGATTACTTCCAGCTGTACGCGGCGTCCATCCTCGGATCGCCATGGCAGGCGCTCGACCTGTTCAACCTCATCCCGGGAGACCCGGCCACGGTCGAGGCCCTCATCCGCGGAGGCCCCCTTCCCTGGTGGACGCACCCCGGGCTGAAGCTCGCCTTCTGGCGCCCGTTGGCCTCGGTGCTGATCCGGCTCGACGTCGCGGCGTTCGGTCAGTCGGTCTGGCTGTACCACCTCCACTCCGCGGTCTGGTACCTGGCGGTGATCGGCGCGTGCGCACTGCTCCTGCGACGGGCGCTGCCCGGGGCGTTGGGTGCCGGCGCCTTGCTCTTGTTCGCGCTCGATGGCGTGCACTGGATGCCGGTGACCTGGCTCGCGAACCGCAACGCCCTCGTGGCGGCGGCACCCGCGCTCCTCGGGCTCGTGGCGCACGTGAGGTGGCGCGAGGAGCGGTGGAGGCCGGGGTTACCCCTTTCTCTGCTCGGGTTCGCCGTCGGGCTGGCCGGCGGCGAGGCGGCGCTCGGCGTGTTCGGCTACCTCGCGGCGTATGAGCTGGTCGCTGGCCCATGGACCGCCCGCAAAGGGCTGGCGGCACTCCTGCCGTCGGCAGCGCTCGGCGCCGGCTACGCGGTCCTCTACCGGGCGCTCGGATACGGTGTGCGGGGGTCGGGCCTATATCTCGATCCGTTCAGCTCGCTCGGGGCCTTCGTCACCACGTTGCCGGAACGGCTGCTGGCGATGTCGGCGGGTCAGCTCGTCGCCGTACCGGCCGACCTGCGCCCGCGAGTGGTGCCGGTCGTGTGCGGCGCACTGGCGGTCGCCCTCGGCGGGCTCATGCTTTGCCGCGCCTGGGGTGGACTCACCGGGGCCCAGCGCCGCGGAGCGCGATGGCTCCTGGCGGGCGCTGGCCTGTCGCTGCTTCCGGTCGCGGCGACCGAGCCGATGAACCGGCTGCTCCTGTTGCCGTCGCTCGGCGG
Source organism: Methylomirabilia bacterium (assembly GCA_041493245.1). Classification (GTDB taxonomy): domain Bacteria; phylum Methylomirabilota; class Methylomirabilia; order Rokubacteriales; family CSP1-6; genus DATHGT01. The sequence goes on from JBGPYK010000021.1 coordinate 8,572, forward strand.
GGCGGTCTTGGTCGCGATCCTCGTGCGCTACGGGTGGACCGCCACCGGCCGACTCGAGCGCGCGGCCGCATACGGACTACTCGTCGTCCACGTGCCCCTGTCGGCGATCGGGTGGATCACGCACCACCATGGCCTCGCGACCGCCGGCCCGCGGGCGGAGGAGGTGCTTCTCACCCGCCACCTCGAGGTCGCGTCCCGCCGCGTGGTGCTCATCGCAGCGCCCGACTTCGCGACCGCCGTCTACGCGCAGAGCGTTCGCGCGTACCGAGGCGTGCCGCAGCCCCGGGCCTGGTGGACGCTCTCGGCGGCGCCGTACGACCACCGCCTCACCCGCACCGGAATGGACAGCTTCGAGCTCGAGGTCGTCGGGGGCCGAATGCTGAGCACGGCATACGAGCGCGTCTTCCGCGGGTCGGACCCGGCGCTCCGGGCCGGCGCCCGGGTGGCGTTGGACGGCGCGACCGCCACGGTGCTCGACGCCGACGAGGTGGGGCCGAAACGGGTCGCGTTCCACTTCGCCGTCCCGCTCGAGGATCCTTCGCTGCTCATCCTCGAGTGGCGGGACGGAAAGCTGCAGCCCATGGCGCTGCCGGCGGTCGGGGCATCGCGGTACCTACCCTACACGCCGGGCCCGCTCAGCCCGCTCGGCTTCTGAACAGCCCCCCGCCCGGCCACACCGAGGGCAACGAGCGCCACGCAGTACGCGAGCAGACCGACGACAAGCGTCACGGTCACGCCCCAGAAGATGGCGACAACCAGCGCCAAGACTGACGAGATCACGGAGAACGCCCCGTTGATGGCCCAGTACCACGCGGCCGGCGCCCCGGGCCAACGCTCGGTGGCCCGCATCCCCAGGGGAAAGGCCATCCCCATGAGGAGCCCAATCGGAAAAAGTAGGACGGCGGAGATCGCGATGCGAGCCGGCGTGGAGACGGAGGCGAAGCCCTGGGTCATGAGCGGGCTCGCGACGATGAAGGCCAGCAGCGCGAGAGGAAGCAGCCGAAACAGGAACCCGGCGCGCGCCGAGCACGCGCTTCCGAGGCTCGACGCGATCAGCAGCGTGAAGAGCACGACCGTGAGCCCGTACATCGGATGCCCGAGGAAGATCACCAATCGCTCGAGCTGGCCGATCTCCACCATCATGAAACCCAGACCAATGGCGGCGAAGTAGACCATCAGCGGTACCGAACCGCCTCGCCGGACATCACGCCGTACCAGCGGCAGCGCGATCGCGCCCGCGCTCAGTCCGAGCACGACCGCCAGCAGCGTTCCGAGCACCGCGACGGCCTTCAGGTTGACGTCGTTCATGCCCTGATAGGTGGAGCGCTTCAGCAACCCCTCCACCCGAAGCATATGGAAGAAGAAGGGCGCATCGTCGGTCGGCGCCTCGATATTCAGCGGATAGGTTCGGACGAAGCGCCGGTAGGTGGTCGGGGTCGCCACCGCCTCGAACTCCGCCGACTCGGCGGCGGTCGGGGTGAGCACGGGCACGAAGTCCATCTCGAGGCACAGCTCGCCGATTCGGGCGATGTCGGACGCGTCGAAGGGCCGGGGCGAGACCATGATGGTCGCGACGCCGAACTTCCCGGTCACAGAATTGTCCTTCTTGCGCACGACGATGACATGGTCGCGCGGATTAGCGACGCCGAGATCGCTCAGGGACGTGGTCGCCAACGCGGCGAGCCGCAAGGTCTCGGCCGGCTGGGGTTGGTAGTACCAGCGCGACATGGTGAGGATGCCACCCGGCGTCAGGTGCCGGAGGAACATCACCCACGCCTCTCGCGTGTACAGCCCATTCTCGGTCAGGACGTAGGCGCCCGCCGAGGTCGCCGCCCAGGTGTCGATCAAGGAGGCCTGGATGATGTCGAACCGCTCCGACGACCGCGCGACGTAGCTCCGCGCCTCGTCATTGACCAGGACCACGCCCGGCCGTCGGTCGAGGTGGCCCGAGTAGTCGGCAAACCGCTCGGTCAGGAGCTTCACCATGTCGGGGTTGACCTCGACCCCGACCACCCGTTTTTGGCCGAAGACCAGCGCGGTGAGGATATCGCGCCCGCCGCCGACGCCAATCACCAGCGCGGAGGCGTTCGGCCGCAGGTAGTGGGCCAGGGCGGTGACGTCGTACTTCAGGTGCCGGAGGCGCGCGGGGTCGCCGTCGAATCGCGTGATCACCGTGCCGGCGGCGGCGTCGATGAAGAGATAGAGCTGGTCCACCGTGTAGGTCGCCGGGAATCGGGAGCTGAGTCCCCAGCCGAATGGCCGGGATTCGCCGGGAAGGACGTGGATGCGCGAGAGCGCGTTCCATTTTTCGTAGAGGACGCTGCGCGACGTGGCGCCGATCTTCCACTCCTCCCACCCGCCTCCGGACGTCGGCTGAGCGCGCGCGCTGCCGACGGTCCACTGGCCCTTGATCCAGCGAACGTCGACGAGTCTGACCCAGGGGTTGACCAGGGCGACCAGCAGCAAGAGGCCGAACACCAACAGACCCGTCGCGGACAGCCGGCGGGTGGCCGCGGCGCCGGCCGCCCGCGAGAAGGCGAGGGCCGCCAGCGCCGCGATGGCGGCATTCAGGAGCACCGCCGTGGGTGCATCCACGTGGTTCAGGAACGGAATCGCCAGGATGCAGGCCAACGCCGAGCCAGCCAGATCTGACGCGTACAGCGCGCCCGCGTGACCGGGGAATCGCGTCAGCGCGATGCAGATGACGATGCCCGCGAAGACGAATGGCACCGAGATGATCATGAACGCGACCGCCGTCCACAGCATCGAGGTCTGGGGATCGGCCGGCACGTAGGTCTGCAGCGCGAAGCAGCCCGCGCTCGCTATCGCGAACGTGAGCGCCGCGCGCGTGAGCGTGTGGTGCGGGTTCGCACGCGGGCGGAGCTCCACGACCACCGCGCCGGCCGCCAGACCGAACATGGCGAGCGAGATGGCCATGAAGGCGAAGTGGTACCACATGGTCACGCTGAAGATCCGCGTGAGCGTGAGCTCGAGCTGCAGGAGCGACAGGGTGGTCAGGAAGAGCCCGAGGTGCGTGAACAGGTCCGGCTCGGCGTGAACGGATCCGCGTCCAGGGGAGGCCAGCGGACGGTCGTCGGACTCCGGTGCGCGCGTGGGCGGTGAAGCCGATTCGCCGACTCTCATTCCAGGAGCCCGATTCTAAACCAATTCTCAACCAGGTCCTCCATCGATGAACGGGCGACCTCTCCACGTTGCACCCGCGCGACACGCCAGAACGTCCAGATTGACGATGACTTACGGCGGTGCTAACATTTCGAACAGTGACAGTTCCGGAGCTCCGAGGGTGATTTACCATGCCGATAATGTGATCCGGCGTGGTCCTGATCGCCGGCACTCCTCGGTCGGGCCCCACCCGCGCGCGACACATTGACTCGGACAAAACGGACGCTGCTCTGCACGGCGATCGTCGTCGCAGTGCTCGGCACGAGCGTGCTCGCATTGCGCGGGGTCCCGACAAAGGCCGCGCCCGAATCACAGGTCGTCTCCGACTTCGCCCTGCTCGATCACACCGGGCAGTTCCATCAGCTCTCCCGCTACGCGACGGCCCGCGCGGTCGTGCTCTACTCCCACGACGCCGGGTGCCCCACGAGCAGCGAGACCCTCGCGTCTCTCCAGGAAGCGCGACGGAATGTCGCCCAGCAGAACGTCGCCTTCCTGGCCATCGACGCGAACCCGCGTGACGATCGCGAGACCCTGCGACGCGAGACGGCGAAGACGGGCCTCGACATCCCGATCCTCCAGGACGAGAGCCAACTCGTGACCGAGAGCCTGCACGTCGCGCGCAGCGGGGAGGCGATTCTGCTGGATACCAAGAGCTGGCGGATCGTCTACCGGGGACCGGTGGAGCAAGACGCCCGCGCCGCCGGGCCGTCACCGTCGCGCCGGCGTCACCATCTCGTGGAAGCCATCACCGCCTTCCTCGCGGGCCGGCCCGTCACCATCGACGCCCGCCCCGCGCCCGCCACCGGCTGCGCGATCGCAAGCGACGACCGGATCCCCGCAAAGCCCGGCGGAATCTCCTACGCGGCCGACATCGTGCCTATCCTGAGGGCCAAGTGCACGGCGTGCCACCGGCAGGGCGGGATCGCGCCCTGGGCGATGGACAGTTACGACTTGGTCAAGGTGTGGAGCCCGAGGATGCGCGCGGTCATCCTGACCGGCCGCATGCCGCCGTGGCACGCCGATCCCACGATCGGCAAATTTGCCCACGACCGCTCACTCAGCACCGAGCAAAAGCGCACGCTCGTCCGCTGGATCGACGCCGGCAGCCCGCGGGGAGCGAACGCCGACTCGTTGACGACGACTCCCGGGCCACCGGCGGAGGAGTGGCCCCTCGGTACGCCCGACGTCGTCAGCGAGCTTCCTCTGCAGGAAATCCCGGCGACGGGGATACTCGAGTATCGGTACGTCCGGATCGCGGCGCCCGTCCGCCAAGACACCTGGGTCCGCGCAGTCCAGATCGCGCCCCGGAACCCGAAGGTCATGCACCACGCGGTCCTCCTCATCGAGTACCCGCCGAGGTGGCAACACCAACAGCCCCAATGGCAAGAAGGGGTGGGAGGGTTTTTCGCGACGTACGCCCCGGCGCTTCACCCGACCCCGTTTCCGCCCGATTCGGGTGGGTTCCTTCCGGCCGGCGCGACGCTGTTATTCCAGCTTCACTACACCGCAACCGGCGAGGCGACGACGGACGTTCCCCGCGTCGCCTTCTACTTCCACACCAAGCCGCCGGCGCTGGAGGCGCGGATCGTCGGGGCCGTCAACATGGGGTTCAACATTCCCCCGAATGCCGAAGACGTCCCCGTGGAAGCCACCTATGCCTTCGACCAGGCCGTCACACTCCATGGCTTCTTTCCCCACATGCACTACCGGGGCAAGCGCTTTCGCTACGAGGTGTACTACCCGGACGGAACCCGAGAGGTCCTGCTGTCCGTGCCCCGCTACGATTTCAACTGGCAGACCTTCTACACCCTCCAGACACCCAAGCCCATCCCGCAAGGTACGAAGATCGTCATGACCGGGGCTTTCGACAATTCTCCGGGGAATCCCGCGAATCCCGATCCCTCGAAGGAGGTTCGTTGGGGGCATCAGAGCTGGGACGAGATGTTCCTCGGCTACATGATGTATACGGCGCCGAAGGGAGCTAGCCCTGACCCTGCCGGCGGGCGCGCGGCGATTCCGACCCAGCGTCTAAGGTGAGAAGGGCGCCTTCGCCGTCACACGACGGGGACGAAGCGCATCGCCACGTGGATCAGGCGGAAGTACGCGTTGAGCACTCGCAGGTACAGCGGGGTGCGGAGGAGGCGGTACGCGAGCAAGAGCAGGCTCAGGAAGCACGAGGCGAGGCGGATCACCACGTAGTGCTTGGTGAGCCGGAGCCGCCAGGGATAACGCCGGAGGGTCTTGACCTCGAACCGGCCCCCGCGAAACGCCTCGATGCACGTCTTCGCGGCCAGCGTGGCGCTGACGAAGCCACAGACGTAGCCGCCGCCGGTCAGGGGATTGATCATGCCGGCCGCGTCGCCGACGACCAGGCAGTTGTCCCGTTGCAACACGGGTCCGATGGTCGCCGGGATGACCCCGCCCTTGCGGCGCAGGACCGCACGCCCCCGGAGGTCCGGCCGCCGCGCCAGGAAATCGTCCAGAAGCTTCCACAGTGGATCGCCGTCGATGGCGTTGAGCCGCGCCAACCCCACGTTGACGTGATCGCGCTTGGGGAAGACCCAGACGTAGCCGAACGGCAGCGCCTCCGGGTCCGGCAGGATCTCGAGGACGTCAAAGGAGTTATCCGGCGCCGCCAGGTCGTACTCGACACCGAGGAACTCGGGCGGATGCCCCCGCGGCAGAGAGTCCACCAGGATCCGCCGCGCGAGTGAGTGCGGCCCATCGGCAAAGATGAACACCTTCGCCCGAGCCTGACGCGGCAACCGCTCGGGCCCATACTCGTACGAGAGCGTCCCGAGAGCGGGCTCGACACCGACGACGCGGGAGCGCGTGAAGAGCTTCACGCCCGCCTCGACGGCGCGTCGGGCCAGGAACGCGTCCAGGTCGCGGCGGTGGATGGTGAAGTAGGTGCGTTCCTTGAAGTGCCACTCCGTGATCCGCCCACCGATGTCGACCCGGAAGATGGGCAGCGTCTTCTCGATGAGCTCGGTGGGCAGGTCGATGAACTTGATCAGGTCGACGTGCATCCCGCCGGCGCACACCGTCGAATCTCCCGGCTGGGCGTCCTTCTCGAACAGGGCCACGGCGAGGCCCGCCCGCGCGATCCGCTCGGCGGTGAAACTGCCCATTGCTCCCGCACCGATCACGGCCACGTCGAAGGGTTGCCCGTGATTCTCGTCAACTGGCGTAAGGGCGCGATCTTCTTGTGCGGTTGTCATCCGGGCGGATCGTAACACGGGACGCCGACGGGGGCTTATACTAGAATAGGCGGCCGATGAAGCTCCTTGAGGGACTTGTCAATCGGATGTCGATCGCGGGCGAGTTGCTCGCCTTCTTCTGGCAGAACAAGTGGTGGTGGCTCACGCCCATGGTCCTGGCGCTGCTCTTCGTCGGCGGCCTCGTGATCTTCGCGCAGAACTCGGCCATCGCGCCCTTCATCTATACGCTGTTCTGACCGACGGGTTGGGGGGCGAGAGCCGGCATGTGCCGATGTCCCCGCCGGCCCAGTGCAGGAAGTGCA
>JBGPYK010000549.1:0-2456 GCA_041493245.1 Methylomirabilia bacterium
AGTTGGTGGAACCAGCGCAGGCGCGGCGCCCGGGCCCGGAGATCCAGCGGAAACGGAAAGCCACCGAGGATGATCTCGGCGCTGGCCAGCCGCTGGTCGCGCTCCTGGCGCGAACTGATTGGTCCTACACGCTGGCCGAGGTAGCGCTGGACCGTCCACGGCGGCCACGTCTCGCGGAGTTCGACGTCAAACCAGCCCCGAGCATCGACCACGTGCAGGCATCGGTCGACCGCCGCGAGACGACTCAGAGCGTCGTCGGATACCGGCACGATCACCACGACTTCTCTGGTCAGCATCATGACCTCTCCGCATCCGCGCGAGGCGGTCTTGTGCGTTCCCGGACGGTCAGCGATCGCCCTCGGGATGCGTGCTGACCGATCCACCTTTCCCTCGGCCGATCGCAGCAGGAGTCGCCTGAACGACTATACATCGCGGCCGCCGATGGCACGGCGGAACGGATCGATTGACCTGAGGTGCTGCGTGTGCGATACTGCTTCCTGGTTCTGGTTAGCTCAAGGTTCGGTAGCTCGTCCTCAGAGACAAGAGCGAGACACACGCCGCGCGGAGATCCAGTTCGCGCGGCGGTTTTGTTTGCCCTCGAGTTTCGCGGGGCAACGCCTTCGGGTAACCGGAATACGACAACCGGGGTTCGCCCCGAAGGAAAGGTTCGAGTCATGGCAAACGGTCGAGTCAAGTGGTTCAACGATGCGAAGGGCTTCGGCTTCATCACGCAGGAGGGCGGCGAGGACGTCTTCGTCCACTTCAGCGCCGTCGCCGCGCAGGGCTTCAAGAGTCTGGCGGAAGGTGACCAGGTGGAGTTCGAGGTGACACGCGGCCCCAAGGGTCTCCAGGCCGCGAACGTTCGCAAGGCCTAGTTCGAGGATCCCCGGCGGCGGACAGGGCGACTGCCCTGCGCCGACGCCGGGGCCGTCAGCGCCTGGACGGGAGCAAGTCCCGGAAGTCCAGCAGGACGCGACCGCAAGGGAGAGGGGCTCTTGGCCGTTGCCGTCGGCAAACAGCCCTCGACTCTGCGGCCAAGTCGGGGCATTCTTCTGACCTATGAACAAATTTGGGATCGGACAGGGGATCAAGCGATTCGAGGACCCGCGGCTCGTCCGGGGCGAGGGCCGGTTCCAGAACGACGTCAATCTTCCGGGCCAGACTCACGCCGTCATCGTGCGTTCGATGCACGCTCACGCGCGCATCGTCAGTCTCGACGCGGCGGCGGCGCTCAAGGCGCCGGGCGTCGTCGCCGTCTTCACGGGCGCCGACGTGGCCGGCCTCGGCACGATGCGGATGACGCTCAAGCGCAAGCGTCCGGACGGCTCGCCGATGTTCGCGCCTCCGCACCGCGGGCTCACCCAGGACCGTGTCCGGTACGTGGGCGACCCCATCGCGCTCGTGGTGGCGGAGACGCTGGCCCAGGCCGAGGACGCGGCCGAGCTGGTCCGGGTCGAGTACGAGCCGCTGCCGTCCGTGACCTCCACGGCGGACGCGGTCGGCGGCGCCGCGGTGTGGGATGAGTGTCCCGACAACATCTCCAACGTCTTCGAGGCCGGCGACCGGGCGGCCACCGACACCGCCTTCGCGCGGGCCAACCGCGTCGTCCGCCGCCGCTACGTCATCAGCCGCGTGCACGCGCAGTACATGGAGGCGCGGGGCGCGCTCGGCGTCTATGATTCCGGGGAGGACCGCTACACGCTCTACGCGGACGTCCAGTACCCCCACCGCGTCCGCAACGCGCTGGCCAGCAACATCTTCCAGGTCCCCGAGCACAAGATCCGGGTGATCGCCGGCGACATCGGCGGCGCATTCGGCACGAAGGGCTGGCAGTACCCTGAGCACCGGCTCGTGCTGTGGGCGGCGCGCAAGCTCCGCCGGCCCGTCAAGTGGGCGTGCGAGCGCCGCGAAGCGATCCCGGCCGACGAGCACGCGCGGGACAACGTGAGCGAGGCCGAGCTGGCCCTCGACGCGGACGGCCGCTTCCTCGCGCTGCGCGTCCGCACCCTCGCCAACGTCGGCGCCTACGTCTCCTCGGACCGGAATCTCCTCGCCACATTCAGCAACGTCGTTACGCTGGTCGGCGTCTACGCCTTCCCTTCCGCCCACGTGCAGGTGACCAGTGTCCTGACCAACACCAACGCGACGGCGCCATACCGAGGCGCGGGCCGCCCGGAAGCGACCTACGTCATCGAGCGGCTGATCGACGACGCCGCCCGCGAGCTGGGTCTTGATCCCGTGGAACTGCGCCGAGTCAACCTCATCCCCGCCGCCGCCATGCCCTATCGCACCGCGCTCGGCATGACCTACGACTGCGGCGAGTTCGCGACGAACATGGAGCAGGCGCTGAAGCTCGCCGACGTCGCCGGCTTCGCCGCCCGCCGCGCGGAGTCGCGCGCCCGCGGCACGCTACGCGGCCTCGCCGTCGTCAACGCCATCGAGCGCGCCGCGGGGGC
>JBGPYK010000005.1:0-18789 GCA_041493245.1 Methylomirabilia bacterium
GGCACCTATCCGCTCGCGCGCTTTCTCTACGTGTACGTCAACAAGGCGCCCGGCAAGGGGCTCGATCCACTCACGCGCGAGTTCGCGAGGCTGATCCTGTCGAAGGAGGGCCAGGAGGTCGTTGTCAAGGACGGCTACTTCCCGATTCCGGCCTCCATCGCCAAGGAAGAGCTGAACAAGATCCTATAAGTGGCCACCAACGTCGAGACGCTGCAAGCGGGCGGGCCGGGGACTCCGGTCCGCCCGTTCGTGGTCAGCCGGGCGCGGACGAGCCGGCGCCTGCTGCTCGACAAGCTCGCCTCGCGCGTCGTGGTCCTCGGCGGCATGATCATCATCGCGTCCATCCTCGCGATCCTCGCCGTCATCGTGAACGAGGTCTGGCCGCTGTTCCGGGCGCCCTCGGCGGCGCGCGTCGAATCCGTGGCGCTCGGCGTGGCGCCCGCGCCGGGGCCCGCGGCAGGCGTCGATGAGTACCGGGAGATCGCTTACGTCGTGACGGAGGCCGGGACGCTGCAGTTCACGTCGTTGCGCGTGACGGGAGGCTACCCGCCCGTCCCGGTTCCCGCGCTCGACGGAGCCCGCGTTACGGCGACGGCTGCTCTCGGCTCGGACCACCTGCTCATCGGAACCTCGGACGGCCGCGTGATCCCGCTCGAAGTGAAGTACCAGGTGGAGTTCAAGGACGGTAAGGGCCTCCTCACGCCTCAGCAGGAGTTCGGCACGGCTTCCGCTCTCGACGTGGAGAATCGAGCGATCCTGCGTCTCGTCGGCGCTGCGCCCCAGACCGGGCCCGTGACCGTCGGCCAGGTCGGCCCGGCGACGCTGCTCGTCCAGACGGTCGTCGAAAAGAAATCGCTAATCGGTGCCGGGACGCGCCAGGAGTCCGTCCAGCGGCTCGACGTGCCGGGCGGAGGCGAGATCTCGGCGCTCGCGCTCGACACCCGGGGCGAAGACCTCTTCGTCGGGACCTCGCGCGGGCAGATCGCGCGCTACGACCTCCGCGACCGTACCCATCCCACGCTGGCTGAGGCGATCGACATGGGGGACGGAGCGGCGGTCACCGTGCTCGACTTCCTGATCGGCGATCGCACGCTGGTCGTCGGCACGCAGGCCGGACGGGTCACCACCTGGCAAATCGTGCCGGGACCGCTACGCGCCGCGCCGCGGCTCACCCGGATCCACGAGTTCCAGCGTCACGCGGCGCCCATCGTGGCGGCCGCGGCCTCTCGTCGCGACAAGGGGTTCGCGACCGCCGACGCCTCCGGGGGCGTCCACGTCAGCTACGGCACGTCGGGCCAGACGCTCCTCGTGCTCCGCGCGGAGAGGCCGGCGGTGCGCGCGGTGGTCTTCGCGCCTAAGGCGGACGGCGTGCTCGCTGTCGACGGCCAAGGCCACGTGAGCCACTGGCGGCTCGACAACCCGCACCCCGAGATCACGCTCAAGACGCTGTTCGGCCGCGTGTGGTACGAGGGGTACCCGGCGCCGGAGTACGTCTGGCAGTCCACCGGTGGGACCGACGACTTCGAGGCGAAGTTCAGCCTCACCCCGCTCGTGTACGGGACGCTGAAGGGGACGTTCTACGCGCTCCTCATCGCCGTCCCGCTGGCGCTGCTCGCCGCGCTCTACGCCAGCGAGTTCATGCACCCGGCCGTCAAGGCGTACGTCAAGCCCGTCGTCGAGATCATGGCGGCGCTGCCGAGCGTGGTGCTGGGCTTTCTCGCCGGCCTCTGGCTGGCGCCCAGGGTCGAGCGCGTCGTCCCCGGGCTGTTCCTCTTTCCGCTCGTCATGACGGTCGCGATCCTCGCTGCGCTGCTCGCCTGGCGCACGGTGCCGCCGGCGGTGCGCGGACGGTGTCGGGCGGGCACGGAGGTCTTCTTGCTCGTGCCCGTCGTCGTCCTGGCGGCCGGAGTCGCCTTCGGGCTCGGCGGGCTCGTCGAGACGGGCCTCCTCGGTGGCGACTATCGCGGCTGGCTGCTCTCGGCGCTCGGCCTCACCTACGACCAGCGCAACTCGCTGGTGGTCGGCATCGCCATGGGGTTCGCCGTGATCCCCATCATCTTCACGATCGCCGAGGACTCGCTCGCCAACGTGCCCCAGCACCTGCGCGCCGGCTCGTTCGCGCTGGGGGCCACGCGCTGGCAGACGGCGCTGCGCATCGTGCTGCCCACGGCCAGCCCCGGCATCTTCTCCGCCATCATGATCGGCTTTGGCCGCGCGGTGGGCGAGACGATGATCGTGCTGATGGCCACCGGCAACACGCCCGTGATGGGCGCGTCCATCTTCAGCGGATTCCGCGCCCTGTCGGCCAACATCGCGGTCGAGCTGCCGGAGGCGCCCGAGGGCGGCACGCTGTTCCGCGTGCTCTTCCTGGCCGCGCTCCTTCTCTTCTGCCTGACGTTCGTCGTCAACACCGCGGCGGAGATCGTCCGCCTGCGCCTGCGCCGGAAGTACCGGTACCTGTGATGAAGCGGCTGATCCGAAGCGGCGAACCGTTTATCTGGCTGACCGGTGGGGCACTGGCCACGGCACTCCTCATGGTCGCGGGCCTGATCGCCATCATCCTGGTGAACGCGCTCGGCTTCTTTTGGCCGTCGGCTGTTCTGCACGCCACGCTCGCCGACGGCCGGAGGGTGACCGGCGTGATCGCCGACCGCGAGCCCGTGCCGGGCCAGGCGGGGCGGTTCCGGATCAAGCTCAAGGTCGCGAACCGGGACCTCTACGGCGCGGATTTTGTCTGGATCGATGAGGCGCAGATCACGTCGCGCACGTACCCGCCCGACATCGCGGTCGTCGAGCGCACGGAGTGGGGGCTTCTCATCGGGACGATCCAGGCGCTGCGTGACGGCGGGCAGGTGATGGCCACGGGCGCCGGCGCATGGCCGGAGATTCAGCGGAGACTCCCCGAGGCCGCCCGCATGCGGCGGGAGATCAGGCGGATCGAGCGGGGTGACATCGGCGCCATCAATCACTCCCAGGAGCGCGTGCGGCTCAGCCTGCGCGGCCTGGAGCTGCGCGGGATGACGACCGGATCTCAGGTCGAGGCCCGGCGGCGCGAGATGGCGGCGCTCCAGGAGCGTTACAAAGTCCAGGAACAGAGGCTCACCGAGTTGCGCCGGCGGCAGACCGCGACGCTGCTCGTTGTCGCCGACGGAGGCAAGGACAAAGAGCTGCCGCTGGCGCAGGTCATCGAGGTGTCGTTCCCGAACGCCATGAGCGTTGCCGCCAAGGCGGGCCATTACGTGGTCAAGGTGTGGGAATTCGTGTCCGACGACCCGCGGGAGTCGAACACCGAGGGCGGCGTGTTCCCGGCGATCTTCGGGACGGTGATGATGGTCATGATCATGTCCGTCCTGGTGACGCCGCTCGGCGTCCTCGCCGCGTTCTACCTTCGTGAGTACGCGCGGCAGGGCGCGTTCGTGAGCGCGGTGCGGATCGCCGTGAACAACCTCGCCGGGGTCCCGTCGATCGTGTTCGGCGTGTTCGGCGTCGGCTTCTTCATCTACTTCGTGGGGGGCACGATCGACCGCTGGTTCTTCGCGGAGACGCTGCCCACGCCGACCTTCGGGACCGGCGGCATCCTCTGGGCCTCGTTGACGCTGGCCCTTCTCACCATCCCCGTCGTCATCGTGGCCACCGAGGAGGGACTCGCCGCCATCCCCGGCGGAACACGTGAGGCCGCGCTGGCCCTCGGCGCCACCAAGCTCGAGACGACGCTGCGCGTGGTCCTGCCCGCCGTCATGCCCTCGATCCTCACCGGCCTGATCCTCGCCATGGCGCGCGCCGCGGGCGAGGTCGCGCCCCTGATGATCACGGGGGTGGTGAAGCTGGCGCCCGCGCTGCCCCTCGACGGCTTCTGGCCGTTCCTCCACCTCGACCGGAAGTTCATGCACCTGGGCTTTCACATCTACGACGTCGGCTTCCAATCGCCCAACGTGGACGCCGCGCGGCCGATGGTCTTTACCACCACGCTGCTCCTGCTCGTCATCGTCGTGCTCATGAACCTGTTCGCGATCAGGTTGCGCAACCGCCTCCGCCGCACGTACGCGACGGCGGCGGTCTGAGGAGAGGCCATGACGCTTCGCGTGTCGGTGACCGCCGGCTTGAAGACGGGCACGAGCACGGGTCTGATGGAGAGCCCGATGGTGGAGATCGAGCACCTGTCGCTGTGGTACGGCGACAAGCAGGCGCTGAAGGACGTCTCCATGTCGATCCCCAAGCACCGGGTCACCGCGTTCATCGGGCCGTCGGGCTGCGGCAAGTCGACGCTCCTGCGCTGCCTGAACCGGATGAACGATCTCGTCGACGGGGTCCGCCTCACGGGGACGGTCCGCATCGGCGGCACGGACGTGTCGGACGTGAGCCTGGACGTCACCGAGCTGCGCAAGCGCGTGGGCATGGTCTTCCAGAAGTCCAACCCGTTTCCCAAATCGATTTTCGAGAACGTGGCGTTCGGTCCTCGGGTCCTCAGTACGCAGAGCCGCACAGATCTGGAGGCCATCGTGGAGCGCAGCCTCCGCGCGGCGGCGCTGTGGGACGAGGTGTGCGACCGCCTCGGCGACTCGGCCCTCGGGCTCTCGGGCGGGCAGCAGCAGCGGCTGTGCATCGCGCGGGCTATCGCCGTCGAACCCGACGTCCTGCTCATGGACGAGCCGTGCTCCGCCCTCGATCCCATCGCCACCGCACGGATCGAGGAGCTGATGCTCGAGCTGAAGAACAGCTATACGATCGTCATCGTGACCCACAACATGCAGCAGGCGGCCCGCGTGTCCGACTACACTGGGTTCATGCTGCTGGGCGAGCTGGTCGAGTTCGGCGTCACGCGCGAGCTGTTCACAAACCCTCAGGATAAGCGCACCGAAGACTACATCACGGGTCGGTTCGGTTAGGAGACGGCGATGCCGCGGCACTTCCACGAGGAGCTGGATGGTTTGAAGCAGACCCTGCTGGCCATGGGCGCGCTCGTCGAGGATCAGATCCGGCGGGTGATGCGCGCGCTGATCGAGCGCGACGACGTGCTGGCGCAGAATGTCATCGACCGGGACCGGGAGGTCAACGCCTACGACGTCGAGGTGGACGAGAAGTGCGTGGAGCTGCTCGCTCTGCATCAACCCACGGCCGGCGATTTGCGGTTCATCACGACCGCGATGAAGATCGTGACCGATCTCGAGCGGATCGGCGACCAGGCCGTCAACATCGGCCAGCGGGTGCGGGAGCTGAACCTCGAGCCCCAGCTCAAGCCGTACATCGACCTGCCGCGGATGGCCGAGCTGGCGCAGGCGATGGTGAAGGAGAGCCTCGACGCCTTCGTGGCGCGCGACACGGACCTGGCCCGGCGGGTGTGTGCCTCGGACGCCGCGGTCGACGCGCTGAACCACCAGATCTTCCGCGAGCTGCTCACGTTCATGATGGAGGATCCAAAGACCATCCCGCGGGCGATCCGCCTCATCCTCGTCGCGCGGTCCCTCGAGCGGGTGGCCGATCACGCGACCAACATCGCCGAGATGGTCGTATTCATGGTCGACAGCAAGATGGTCCGCCACACCCTGGCCTGAGCTTCGAGCCGGTGGATCGCGTGCCGCCGTCCCGCCAATCCTTCGCCGCCAACCCTACCGTTGACGTCTGCGCTTGATCGTTCAACCCGCCAGCCGGGCATCTCCGCCGAGGCCTGTTCGCGAACGACCTCTCGCGAGGTCGAGACGCGCCCGCCGGGTGGCTCTGAGGCCCGCGCCACCTTCTGCTGTGTCGTTGACAACCCTGTTATCAGCGCTGTATCAAGGGGCAGAAGTGGGGCAAAGGAGGCGGATAATGGGCGAGCAGGAGAACATCAAGGTGGTTCAGGATGCCTACGCGGCGTTCGGTCGCAACGACGTTCCGGGGTTGCTTAACCACGTGACCGAGGACATCGACTGGCATATGTTCGGCCCGCAGGAGCTGCCGACTGGCGGCCCGCGCAAGGGCAAGCCCGAGGTGTCGCGCTTCTTCAAGGAAGTCGGCGAGACCTGGAACTTCGAGAAGTTCGAGCCGCGCCAGTTCATCGCGCAGGGCGACATGGTGGTCGCGCTTGGCTTCTACAGCGGCACGGCGAAGAGCAACGGCCGCACGTTCGGTTCCGAGTTCGCCCATGTCTTCACCGTGCGCAATGGCAAGGTCGTCAAGTTCCGCGAGTACACGGACACGGCCAATCTGGTCAGCGCCTTGTCCGGGAGCACGAAGCGCGTGTGAGCGGAGGTGCCCCCTCACCCTGCCCTCTCCCCCGTCATGGGGGAGAGGGACGTGAGGCTGCACTCGCTGTTCTGATCCCTCGCCCCCGAGATGCCGCCGACTTGCCGCGGACACGGGGACGGCAAGGCAAGGCTGGAGCAATGAGGGGCGCGCGTCGCCGCGGGTAGCTGTATCAAGGGGGCAGAAGTGGGGCAGCAGGCCACCCGCGGCCCGTTGTCGGCTCCGTCTCTGCGGGTAAAAAACCGGCGCGACTTCGGAGAAGGCCTATGGAGACGCGCACCGTGTTCGTGGGCGTGGTGACGTTCGGCCTGCGCGGTGTCGCGTTCACGTGGGGGCTGGAGTGGCTGGAGCGCGCGTGCTGTCCGTGGGCGCAGCCACTCGTGACGCGTTCTACACCTGAGAGACCGCATCCGTGGGCCCCGTGACGCGTGCCGCGTCATCGGGCTGTAGCGTGTCGCCAGCGGAACGGGCGCGTGGGGCGGTGATACCATGAGCGCCGTGCATTGTCCGGTGTGCCGACACGACAACCGCGCGGGGGCGAGGTTTTGCGACGAGTGCGGCGGCCCCCTGCCGCGCGCCTGCCCGGCGTGCGGCACGGCGGTGCGGCCGAACGCCAAGTTCTGTGACGAGTGCGGGCAGTCGCTGACCACGGGGGCAGCCGCGGGCGCAGCCGCCGCCGCTGCGCGCGCCGCGACGCCGGCCCCGGCAGCGCCCCCGGCGGCGCGCGCGGCCGCCACCCCCGCCGGCTACACGCCGCGGCACCTCGCCGAGAAGATCCTCGTCTCGCGCGCCGCCGTCGAGGGCGAGCGCAAGCAGGTGACCGTGCTCTTCGCCGACTGCGTGGGGTTCACGGCGCTCTCGACACGGCTCGATCCCGAGGACTTGCACGGGATCATGGACGGGTGCTTCCAGCACGTGATGGAGGCAGTCCACCGGTACGAGGGTACGGTCAACCAGTTCACGGGCGACGGAGTGATGGCACTGTTCGGCGCGCCCATCGCCCACGAGGACCATGCAGTGCGCGCGGTGGCGGCCGCGCTGGCCATCCAGAAGGCGACGCGCGAGTACGGCGAGCGCCTGCGGTGCGAGCGAGGGCTCGAGTTCGCGCTGCGCATCGGCCTGAACACCGGGCCCGTCGTCGTCGGCAAGATCGGCGACGATCTGAGAATGGACTACACGGCGCAGGGCGAGACCGTGAACCTCGCCGCGCGGCTGCAGGCGGCGACGCCCGCGGGCGGCGTGCTCATCGGCGAGGCGACACACCGGCTGGTCAGCGGGTACTTCCTCACCGAGGATCGGGGCGAGCTGTCGCTCAAGGGCATCGAGCGTCCGGTGCGCGCGTGGGCGGTCACCGAGCAGCGCCGCCGTCGCGCGCGCTTCGAGGTCTCGCTCGAGCGCGGGCTCGCGCCGCTCGTCGGCCGCGCGGGTGAGCTGGCGTTCCTGCGGGAATCGGTCGAGCGGGTGCAGGGGGGCCGCGGCCACGTCGTCTCGATCGTCGGCCCCGCCGGCGTCGGCAAGTCGCGGCTCGCCTATGAGCTGAAGCGCGAGCTGCTCGGCGCCGGCATCACGTACCTCGAGGCGAACTGTCTGCCCCACGGCACCTCGCTGCCCTTCCACCCCGTGATCCAGCTCCTGCAGGCCAACTTCCGCCTGGAAGAGGGCGAGGCGGCGGACGCGCAGGTCGAGAAGGTGGAGCGCGGCGTCCTCGCCCTCGATGCCGCGCTCGCGTGGACCATCCCCTACCTCAAGCACCTGCTCGCGCTGCCGGCGCCGGAGCTGGAGGCGGAGGGTCTCGATCAGCCCCAGCGCAAGCGGCGGATGATGGAGGCGGTCAAGGCGCTCATGTTCCGCGGCGCCCAGCACCGGCCGCTCGTGCTCGTGGCCGAAGATCTCCAGTGGGTGGATGCCGGCTCCGACGAGTTCTTCCGTCTCGCCGTCGACAGCGTCCCGTCCCACCCCTTGCTGCTCGTGTGCACGTACCGGGCCGGCTACGCCCCCGGCTGGCAGGACCGCTCCTTCCACCGGCGGCTGTCGCTCGAGCCGCTGTCGGAGGAGGAGACGATCCGCCTGGCGGCGACACTGCTCGAGGTGGAGACTCTCGGTCCCGCCCTCCAGCAGCTCGTCGTTCGGCGCGCCGAGGGCAACCCGTTCTTCGTCGAGGAGCTGATCCGCTACCTGCGCGAGCACGAGCTGGTCGTCCCGGACGTCGCGGGCGCGACGCTGAGGCGCGAGCTGTCCGAGGGCGAGGTGCCGGGGACGGTGCACGACCTCCTCACCGCCCGCATCGACCGGCTGCCGGAATCGCTCAAGCGTACGCTCCAACTGGCGGCGGTGCTCGGGCGCGAGTTCTCCCTCCCGCTCCTCGAGGCCCTCGGCGGCCGAGGTGACGACCTCAAGGGTGACCTCGACGAGCTGGTGCGGCTGGAGCTGGTCCACGAAAAGGATCTCTTTCCCGAGCTGACGTACCGCTTCAGCCACCTCCTGGTCCAGCAGGTCGCCTACCAGGGGCTGCTCCTCCGCGCGCGCGCCGAGCTGCACGGGCGGGCGGGAGCAGCGCTCGAACGGCTCTACGCCGGGCGCGCGGACGAGGTGCTGCAACAGATCGCCGAGCACTACGGGCGGAGCGGCGAGCGGGATTGCGCCGTCCGCTTCCTCGTGCGCGCGGGCGACCGGTGGGCGAGCCTCTTCGCCTACGACGAGGCCCGGGCCGATTACGCACGCGCGCTGGAGGCGCTGGAGGCAGGACCGGCGCCGGCGCGCGAGCGCGGGCTCGTCCTCGACAAGCTCGGCGAGGTGGCGTGGGCGGGTGGCGCGCTCGGTACCGCGCGTGAGCGCTGGCGCGCCGCGCTCGACGCCGAGGGGAAGGGCAGCGACACGCGCCGCGTGGCGGAACTCCACCGCAAGCTCGGCGTCGCCGCGTGGGCCGCCGGCGAGAAGGAACGGGCGCTCGGGCATCTCGAGCAGGGGCTGGCCGCGCTGGGCGAGGCGCGGGACGACATCGAGGCGGCCCGGCTCTACCAGGAATTCGGGCGGATCTACTTCCGGCTGGGCGACCATGACCGGGCGATCGACTGGGCCAAGCGCGCCCTCGCCCTCGGCAGGCAACTTAGCGCGGCCGACGTGATGTCCCACGCTTACAACACCTGGGGCGTCGCGCTCGCCCGGGCTGGGGACATCGAGCAGGGCGCCGAGCTGGTGGGCCGCAGCCTCGAGACCGCGCTCGCCCGCCAGTTCGGCGCCGTGGCCTGCCGCGCCTACACCAACCTCGCCGTGATGTACGCCACGCTTGATCACGGCCGGTCCGTGGACTACTGTCGCGAGGGGCTCGCCCTCGCCCAGCGGATCGGCGACCAGCTCCAGCAGTCGTGGCTGTACTGTACGCTCGCGAGTGGTTACTGCACGCTCTCCGGCGACTACGACGAGGGTGTGCGGGCGGCGGAGACCGCCGTCGAACTGGACCGTCGGCTGGGACAGCGGAATCACCTGCCGATCCCGCTGATCATCCTGGGGCAGATCCACCAGTGTCGCGGCGACTACGAGCGCAGCGCCGAGTACTATCGACAAGCGCTCGAGGTGGCGGAGGAGGTGGGGGAGCCGCAGCTGCTCTTCCCGTGCTACGACGGGCTCGCCACGCTCGCCATCGAGCGCGGCGACGAGGACGAGGCGGAACGGTGGCTCGCACGGAGCCGCGAAGTCCAGGACGCGACGGGATGGAGCAGTGATACGTTCTTCGTCCTGCCGTTTCTCTGCTGAGAGGTGAGTATGACTGGTGTCACGGTTGGACAGATGGCGCCGTCCTTCCGCCTGCCCTCGGGGCAGGGCGCGGAGGTCGGCCTCGACGACTATCGGGGACGCAACCACGTGATCCTCTGGTTCACCAAGGGCATGGCGTGTCCGTTCTGCCGGCAGCAGATGTCGCAGCTGGCGAGGGCGTACGACGCGTTCCGCGCGCGCGGCGCCGAGATCCTCGAGGTTACGAACACCCCGACGGAGCGGGCGCGCGTCTACGTCCAGAAGTTTTCCTTACCGTTCCCGTACCTCTGCGATCCGGACTTTCGCGTGCGTCGGACGTGGAACCTCGACCGGAGAAGTCACGGGATCGGCTATTACGCGAAGATGGCCTACATGGGTCTCACCATGCCGAAGCCCTCGAGCGACTACGTCGGCGAGGCGCCGAAGCCCTCGGAGATGCCGAAGCTCCTCGCTGACGAGGACATGGGATTCTTTATCGTCGACCGCAACGGTGTCATCCGCTACGCGCTCAGCGGAATGTACATCACCGAAGCCGGCATGCGCACGGTTCCCAGCAACGACGAGATCCTGCGCGAGCTGGACCGTTGCCAGCAGGCGGCGCCCCGCGCCGGGACGGCGTAAGCCCCCAGGCTCGGGAAGGCGCCTCGATGCCGATCCACGTGCGCGGCACCCTGCTCGCGGCCGTCCTCGCCGTGACCGCGTCCGTCGCTCCCGCCGGCGCGCAGGTCCCCAACGTCACGATCGGCAGCAACCCGCCGCGCTCGGTGTTCTACGCCCTCGGCAGCGGGCTCGCGAAGGCTGCCGGCGAGTCGGGCAAGGTCAAGATGACGGTCCAGCCATACCCCGGCGCTGTGTGGTTGTCCGTGCGGCCGAGGGAGCGGTGAGCGGACGTCGAGAGCACATTTGGTTGAGACGCCGAGCACATGACCTGAAGCGTGGAGGAAGCGCGAGCTACTACGGGTTCTCCGGCTACGTCACGCACATCGAGCGGATGATCGGGGCGGTCGGCGTCGATCACGTCGGCATCGGCACCGACATGAACGGCATCTCGCCCGCGTCGTTCCTCGCGTACGCCGATTACGGCGAGTGGCCGTCGATCGGCGCCGCGCTGCTGGCGCGCGGGCGCTCGCGCGAGGACGTGACGAAGGTGCTCGGCGGCAATTTCCGGCGCGTGTTCGCGGAAGTCGCCGCCGTGTAACCGAGATGGGGGGCCTAGCCACGGGCCCCCCAAGCCCCCCCCCGATGCTCGTCGCGCCCCGGGGAACCCGAGGCGCTCCTCGATCATCGAAATACTCCGACAGACTCCTAACGCGCCGGTGCGCTACGTCAGGCCGTAGAACCGCATCGCGCCGCCGCCAGGATCGCGCTCTTGGTCGCCTCCGAGAGGGTCGTGCGCCGGGCGGCTGTGCGCCGGGCGGCTTGACATCCTCGCGCGGGGCAGTCGATCATCGCGCGATGCTCCGGCCTTCAGCGATCTTCGAGCTCCGCGACGAGACCGGATGGTGACGGAGACGGAGGGAACGGACCCCTGGATCCGTCGGCGATTCCGCCGTATCCGCGGCGCATCGGAATGATGCGCCCGCTTCGCCTGCTTCTCATCATCGGCTTCTTCATGGCATTGGCTGTCCTCAAGACGTACCCGCTGACGGCTGTGCTGGGCACGCATATCCCCGGGGATCTGCTCGATCCGCTATTCAATACCTGGGCGCTGGCCTGGGGCGTCCACGCCCTGCTCACGCAGCCGCTGAGGCTGTTTGATGCGAACATCTTCCATCCCATCCCCGGAGCCCTGGCCTTCGGTGAGCACATGTTGGGGCTGCTTCCGGTGTTCGCACCGATCTACCTGGCCACAGGCAGCGCGCTCGTCGCGCACAACGTGCTGTTCATGCTGACCTTCGCGCTGGCCGGGCTGGCCGCCTTCTGCCTGGCGTTTCGGTGGACCCAGCGAACCGGCCCGGCGCTCGTGGCCGGAGTGCTCTTCGGCTTCGCGCCGTACCGGTTCGCTCAAATCACCCACATCATGATACTGGGTTTCTTCTGGGCGCCTCTCGTGATGGTCTTCCTCGATCGCTTTCTACACGACCGCCGATGGCGCAACTTGATCGGATTCGCCATTTTCTACTGGCTCCAGGCGCTGTCATCGGTCTATCTCGCGTTCATGGTCACGATCGCCGTGGTTCTTCAGGTCGCTTACTACTCGGTCTTTATCGACGGTACGATCCTTCGTGGACAGTCGGCGGCCAAGGTGGGCGCGTTCATGGTGGCCAGCGTTGCGATCTTGGGCCCGATCCACCGGCCGTACATGGCATTCCAGACTCGGTGGCACATGGTGCGCTCAATCCGTGATGCCGAAGCCGGGGATCTCATGGCCCTTCTCTCGGCCCCGCCCCTCGTCAACGACCTCTATGCCGGCAGTCTCCACTTCAGCGGATACTGGGAGAACTGGCTTTTTCCGGGCCTTGTGCTCCCCGCCCTCATCGCCCTGGGAAGCCGCGGCAGCGTGACTGGCCTGGCGCCCGAGACCCTGCACCGGCTACGAGTGGTGTCGTGGATCACCATCGGCGCTGGCCTGCTGTTGTCGCTCGGGCCTCGACTGATCGCCTTCGGCTACCGGACCGCGGTGCCGTTGCCCTACCTCGCGCTCTACTACATCGTCCCCGGTTGGTCCGGCATGCGTAATCCCCAGCGATTCGTTCTTCTCGCTCTCTTGGGCGCGATCCCCCTGCTCGCGCTGGGGAGCCTCTGGCTCTCGCAGCGCTTGGAGCCCCGTCTCGGGAGGTTGGCCGCGCCGCTGGTCGCCGGCGTGCTCATCTGGGCCTTCCTGATCGAACTGGGGGCCAAGCCGTTACCGGTAGCCGAGGTGCTCCAGGGCGAGGCGCCGCCGGTCTACGGCTGGCTGGCGCGGGAGCGCCCTGGGCCGATCGCGGAGGTTCCTTTTGGACATCCGCCAGCGCCCTTCGAAGACGCGTGGTATATGTACATGAGCACGAGCCACTGGCTGCCGTTGGTCAACGGCTACAGTTCGTACGCCCCACCCACCTACTTCGAGACGGCCGAGGCCCTCGGCGAGTTGCCAGCAGCCAGGGCCGTCGCATACGCCGCGGCACTCGGTACCCGCGCCATCGTGGTGCACGAGGCCACGCTCACCCCTCACCAGCGCGAGCATTGGGCCCCGGAGATCGTTGCCTCAGGCGGTCTGAGACTCATCTCCAAGTTTGGCACGGACGTAGTCTACGGTGTGCCTCCGATTGAGACGACACGCGGACTACACACAAAGCTATCGATTCCCGCCCAGCTGGCGCTCCGAGACGAGGTGAAGCTGGGACTCCTCCTGCAGCCCGTCGATGACAAACCCTGGACGCATCCGGCGCCCCACGGTCGTTCCGGAGCCGTCGTCACGTTCACCGACGTGAAGACGGGTCAGGCCTGGACGATCACCACGACGGTGCAGCTGCCGCACGTGATTCTCCCGAGCGATATCGCCGCAGTTCCCATCACGCTGAAGCGGCCTGCCATGCGCGGTCACTTCACCGTTCAAGTTGCTCTGCCCTCGCGTGGCATGGCCACGGAATCCCGGTCCGTCGAGCTTACGACTGTTGCGTCGCCGACCAGCGCAGACGCACCAGGCCGCCTGGCGGCCCGCTACGCAGTGTCATCCGCGGTGCCGACGGTCGTTACCACTCCAGGGTGGGTCTCCATCTCCATCGCTGCCATCAATATTGGCGACCCCGTCTGGGTGGCCCGGGCCCGGCACAATCGTGGCGAGGTGAAGCTCGCTTGGCGGTGGCTCCGGGCAGGCCGGGAAGTTCCAGACACGGGCGGCCGCTTGCCTGTCCGCTACGACGTCTTCACGGGGCAGTCACACCCCTTCAGGCTGACGGCGGAGCTGCCCGCGGACCCGGGCCGCTACGTTCTGGAGGCGGGCTTGATCAGTGAGGGACTCAGAGCGTTCTCGGACAATGGCAGCTCACCACTCCGCTTCGACCTCGACGTGCATCCGCACTAGACACACGACTTCATCTTCAACTACACCTTCATATCGAACCGCCGCCCTCACAAGGCGAGTGGGGCAGGGAGGACGGGTGGGTCACGACAACTGGAGGGGCACGCAGTTCGAGACATTCGTCGATCGAAAGACCCGCGAGGTGCTGGCCGCCGAGCTCCATCCGTATGACACCGAGGTCGAAGCGCCGAGCGCCGGCGAGGCCAGGCTTGGCAACGCCTGGACGCGGCAGGCCTCTGCATCATCCGTGTGCACGATACGCGCTCTCGGCCGAGGCCGTGGATCGCGCGCCGCCGTCCCGCCAGTCGTTCACGGCCAACCCTACCGCTGATGTCTGCGCTTGATCGTTCAGCCCGGCAGCCGGGCATCTCCGCCGAGGTCCGTCTCATACGCTGGTCCTCCTTCGGCTTCCGCCCTTCGATGTGTCCGAGACGCGTCTTCGTCGGCGCCTGTGGCCGTCGGCTGAGAGGCCTCCGGCTATAATCTGGTGTCCCGAAGGAGCCGACCGGGCTCCGACCACACATCAAAGGGGAGAACACGATGCGACGCGTTCTGCGCATAAGGACTCCAGGTCGCACGACGTCGTGATCAGGTGCTGACGATCAAGGACGGCAAGATCGCCAAGTAACCCGCATGCAGCCGAGCTGGTTCCTCGTCTTCTTCTTCGTTTCCGGCTTCTGCAGTCTCGTCTACGAGGTCGTGTGGCTGCGCCTCGCGATGGCGGCCTTCGGTGTGACCACGCCCCTGGTGTCGATCGTGCTGTCCGTCTTCATGGGCGGTCTGGCCCTCGGCAGCTGGGGCGCGGGCCGGTTCGTCCGCCGGATGGAGCGCCTGTCGCCGGCGTCCCTGCTGCGGCTCTACGCCCTCGCGGAGCTGATCATTGGGGTATCGGGAATCGCGGTCCCCCACGAGCTCAGGTGGGGCCGCGAGCTGCTCGGCAAGCTCGGCGGGGACGCGACCTGGGCGTCGTCGACGCACTATCTGGCTTCGGGGGTGTGGATCGCCATCGTGCTCACCCCGTACTGCGCGGCGATGGGCGCCACCTTTCCGCTGGCCATGGCGGCGCTCCGCCGCGCCAAGGGCGGCGACTCCACCCGGTCATTCAGTTACCTGTACGTGGCCAACGTCCTGGGCGCGACCGCGGGGACGCTGACCTCGGCCCTGGTGCTGGTCGAGCTCTTCGGCTTCCGCGGGACGCTCCTGCTCACCGCGGGGCTGAATGGCTTGCTCGCAGTCGCCGCCTTCGTGCTCAGTCGCGACGCGGCGGCACCGGCGCCCGCGCCGAGCACTGCTCCGATCCCGCGCTCGGCGGCGACATCCCCCGCTCACACTCCGCGTTCGGCTCGCGCTCGACGTCACGCGTCGACCCCGCGTCCGAGGTCTCCGGCCACGGCGGCCGTGACGGCGCCTGCGCAGGGCCTGATGCGCGCGACGCCGTGGCTGCTGTTCACGACGGGACTGCTGAGCATGGCCATGGAGGTCGTCTGGGTCCGACAGTTCACCCCGTTCCTGGGCACCGTCGTGTACGGGTTTGCCACGATCCTTGCGATGTACCTCGCGGCGACCTTCCTCGGGTCAACGATCTATCGCCGCTGGGGACGCGTGGGCTCGGTGAGCGGGAGCGCGCTGGCGCGCGTGTGCGCCTGGGCCTTCTGCGGGATGTCCGCCCTGCTGCCGCTGGCCGCCGCAGACCCGTGGCTGTTCGGCGACCTTGGCATCGCGACGGGTATCGCCCGCGTCGCGCTGGGCGTGGCGCCGTTCTGCGCCGCGGTCGGCTTCCTCACGCCGCTTCTCGTCGATCGCTGGTCCGGGGGCGACCCCGATCGCGCGGGGACGGTCTACGCCGTCAACGTCGTCGGCTGCATCCTGGGCCCGCTTCTCGCCGGCTTCGTCCTGCTCCCCGCCATCGGCGAACGCTGGTCGCTGGTCGCGCTGAGCGCTCCGCTGTTCGCCGTCGGCATCGCCGCCGGTCTGGCGTCCCAGCTCTCCGGCGCCGAGCCGCTCGGCCGCGCGGTCGATCGCGGAGCCGTCATCGTGGGGCTCCTCGCGCTTTCCGTCGGGCTCGTCGCCTTCACCGAGGACTTTGAGACCGTCTTCGCCCGGCGTGAGGTCCGGAGGGACTCCACGGCGACCGTGATCGCCGCCGGCGAAGGCATGCGCAAGCAGCTATTGGTCAACGGCTACGGGATGACCGTGCTCACCCCGGTCACCAAGATGATGGTGCATCTGCCCGCGGCCTTCCGGCCGAACCCGCCCGAGGACACGCTGGTGATCTGCTTCGGCATGGGGACGAGCTTCCGCTCTTCGCTCTCCTGGGGAGGCCGGACAACGGGCGTCGAGCTGATCCCCAGCGTGCCCGCCCTGTTCGCGTACTTCCACCGGGATGCGGCGACGGTCCTCGAGTCGCCCGGCGCGCGGATCGTGATCGACGACGGCCGGCGCTTCCTCGAGCGCTCCCGTACCCTCTACGACGTCATCACCGTGGATCCCCCGCCGCCCGTGGAGGCGGCGGGCTCGAGCCTGCTGAACTCGCGAGAGTTCTACGCGCTCGCGCGGGCGCGCCTGAAGCCTGGAGGAATCCTCCAGCACTGGTTTCCGGGTGGCGAGCGGCTGATCCTGTCGTCGGTGGCGAGAGCGATGAAGGATTCGTTCCCCCACGTGCGCGTCTTCCAGTCCCACCTGGGCGGGGGGTTCCACTTCCTGTCGAGCACGCAACCGCTGCCCCCGACCACCGCGGAGGTCCTCGTCGCGCGCGTGCCCCCGCGGGCCGCGGCGGACATGGTGGAGTGGGAGCCGGGCACCACGCCGCTCGGACACTTCCAGGCGGTCCTCGACCGGGAGCTCTTCCTCGACCGACTCATCGCCCTGGTCCCGGGCACGCCCGCACTCCAGGACGATCGTCCCGTGAACGAGTATTACTTCCTGCGGTCCATGCTCGCCAGCCGTCAGGGCCCTTGAGCGGCTTGCGAGCGTCGCTCGGCAATCCGCGCCATCCCATGCAGGTTCTGGCCACGCTTCGCGGATTGGATTTCGACCATGCGCTGCTTTTGAACGTGCCCGAGATTCCCGTGGCGCTTCTCACCGTCGCGCCGTGCATCACGGTGATGCATGACGAGCTCGCCTCTCGCCCGTGGATCACGACAATCGTGATGGATCGGCCCGAAGAACTGCCGCGCGCGTTCGAGGACGCCGCCGTCGGCGCGCTGAACCACCAGATCTTCCGCGAGCTGCTCACGTTCATGATGGAGGATCCAAAGACTATCCCCCGGGCGATCCGCCTCATCCTCGTGGCGCGGTTCCTCGAGCGGGTGGCCGACCACGCGACCAACATCGCCGAGATGGTCGTCTTCATGGTCGACAGCAAGATGGTTCGCCACACCCTGGCCTGAGCGACCGCATGAGGGCCCCGCGGCGCTGCGCGGGGAGGTCGTCGAGGCGTTCGTGGTACGGGCGCCAGGCCACGCCGTCGCATGAGACCAAGATCCAATAGACCCGCCGGAAGCCGCCGACTACCTTCAGAAGGGGATCTGGTCCCTCGCTCACCGCGACGAAGGACAGGCAGGTTCACCACCGACTAACGTACGTGTGGCCGCAAGCGGCCGAGGGGAGATCAATGAAGACTCGCGATATCACAATGCTCTGCGCCGCCCTGGTCGTAGGTACCGCGCCAATCACGGCACCGGCAACCGTCGCTGCGGCGACGCTCCGGGCGCCGGTGATGGTGGCGCAGGCGACCCCAGCCCCCGCGGCGACAACCCGGGCGGCGGCTTCGAAGGCCTCGACCGTTGACGCCGTTGAGGCACGCATCAAAGATCTTCATGTCCGGCTCAAGATCACCCCGGCACAGGAAGACCTGTGGAACAACGTGACCCAGGTGATGCAGGAGAATGCGAAGGCGATGGAAACGCTCAGGAGGGCACGGTCCGAAAAGGCAGCGACCATGACCGCGGTCGAAGATTTCCAATCCTATGGCGAGATCTCCGGAGTGCACGCTGACGGCATCAAGAAGTTCGTCCCCGTCTTCTCGGCGCTCTACGACAGTATGTCGGATGCTCAGAAGAAGAATGCCGACACCATATTCCGCCGAGTTCCGGGGCAGAAGAACGCGGCCTCACGATGAAGACGTCGACAGGCGGTAAGATCCTGGTGGCGCTCGCCTTCGCCTCGATGATCGGCGGTCTATCCGTGGGGACGGCGCTCGGCGACGACAATGGCAGGCGCCAGGCGCAACAGAACCGCGACCGGCACGAGCGTGACCGGCGCGACAACCGCGGCTGGCATGACAACCGCGGCTGGTATGACAACCGCGGACACTGGCATGCGCATCGGCCTTTCTATGCGCCTCCGCCGGTCGTCTATGCCCCGGCTCCATCGCCCGGCGTCAGCATCTTCTTCCCGTTGTTTCGGTAGGGGCTCTTCGAGGTCCATTGCCCAGCGCCCTCGGTGAGGAGGATGTCATCCTCCTCACCGAGGGTGAACGGGCCCGCGTTTCTCAGAAATGGAAGTGCGCGCCCAGCCCGATGTAATCGATCTTCTGCTTGTAGAACTGGCCGTTCGGCGAGTTGCCGCGGAAGTACTCGAGCAGGAGCTGGAGATTGCGCGTCACCAGGACGCCATCGAGCTGAACGCCCGCGCGCAGGGAAACGTCGGCGTTCCAGTTGTTCTCCTCGTGGTTCTTGATGTCCACGGCCGCAATGGGGTGCCACTTCGCGTCGGGGCCTGGCCACGGGCTTCTGAATTCGAGCCCATACTGGGCCGACGCCGGCTTGAGCGTCGAGGGATTCCGGTCGAAGAGATAGCCGCCCCCTCCA
>JBGPYK010000140.1:0-6335 GCA_041493245.1 Methylomirabilia bacterium
CAACGCGGCAGCGCCCCGTATCAACTCGGCCCGGGATCGCGCCCTCCTCTGTCCACGACCTCGTCCTTCGCCCCGCCTGCGCCCATGTTGTCTGGGGCCGGGGGAAAGGTTCAGGACCAGCCCTGATTGACATGGCCGCCGAGGAGCAGCATTCTCCTCGCGACAGCGGGGAACGACAAAGGTTGGCGGGCGCGACCGAGCGTTAGAGGGCGTTTGATCCGGCTATCCCTCCGGACGACGCTTCGTACATCCGAAGCTTCGTCCACATTGCCGAACCACGCATCCGCGAGCGGCCCCCGCGGACATAACGGGTTGAGAAGGTGATGCCATGAGTGAACCTTCGACTCCGCAGTTCCGGCCAGGTGACCAGGTGCGGCGGAGAAGCGCCTGGGATAGGGTTGGCGCGGTTGTTGGCGAGCCGCGGCTCATCGCGGGCGAGTACTGGTACCTGGTCCTGTTCGATGCAACCGATCGACCTCAACTACCAGAGTCGGATCTCGCCCCGTACGAAGGGGGGCATGACCTCGAGGGGATGCTGCTCGGAGGCCGCTTCGGCACTAGCCTGGATTTCCACGGACCGGAATTGACCTAACACCGGAGGGCATGGCCCGGACTGTCTCACACGGTCAGCCGGAGGGGCAAGCCGTTCCACCACGGACGTATCTCGTTAGTCTGCTGGTGCGTTCTTACAGCATCTATGTGGCGCTTGTCTGGTTCTTAAGGCCACCGCCCGGCGACGGATGATCCGAGCCCGAGGCGCGTGTACGAGGGACCGAAGGCCCACCAGCGATTGGGTCGAGGTTTTTTCTTGGTACTACGGCATGGGTGTATGACCATGTCGATATGGGGCTGGGCCAACCCAAAAGCCTAACGCAGTGCCGGCGCTTCTTCCTCGAAGCCCAGACGCCCCGGCAGCGCGCCTACGAGGTGCTGCGCGCCTACTTCGTGGAGGGGCGCCCATCGCACGAGGTCGCGCGGGCCTTCGGGTACTCGCCGGGGGCCTTCCGCGTGATGTGCCATCAGTTTCGGCGGGAGCGGGCCCCGGTCTTCTTTGTCACCCCCCAGCGCGGCCCCCGGACGCAGCCGAAGAAATCGGCCGCCCGCGCCACCATCATCGCGCTGCGCAAGCAGAACTACTCCGTGTACGACATCAGTGAGGCCCTCAAGGCCCGCCAGCTTCCGCTCAGCCCGACGGCCGTGCGGGAAGTCCTCAAGAGCGAAGGATTCGCGCCCCTGCCCCGCCGCCGGGATGAGGAGCGCCCCGCGCGGCCCCGGGCCACGGTGGAACCGGTGGCGGATGTCCGCGCCTTCTCGCTGGCGCCTCGGCGGATCCAGACGCGCTGTGGGGGCCTCTTCCTGTTCGTCCCGGAGCTCATTCGCCTGCACCTCAGCGAGCTGGCCCAGGCCGCGCGGCTGCCCGGCTCGCGGATGATCCCGGCCCCGCACGCGCTGCGGGCGGCCTTGGCCCTGAAGCTCTGGTCGATCGAGCGCAAGAGCCACATTATGGCGCTCGTGGCCGATGAGGGCTTGGCCCTCTTCGCCGGGCTTAACGTCATCCCCAAGCGGAGCTACCTCGCGGAGTACTCGTCGCGGATTGATCACGCGATGACCACCAAGCTGCTGGCCGCCTGGCAAGCCCCGGCCGGAGACGCCGGGCTCTGGCCCGGGCGCTCCTTCAATCTGGATTTCCACTCCGTCCCCTACTACGGCGAGCATCCCGTGATCGAGCGCCACTACGTGTCGATGCGCAGCCGCAAGCAGAAGAGTGTGCTCACCTTCTTGGCCCAGGATGCCGAGGGGCACGCCTTCTGCTATGCCAACGCCGATCTGCGCAAGGGCGAAGAGGCGGGGGAGGTCTTCCGCTTCATTGCTTTCTGGAAGCGTACCCACGGGGCCCTGCCCCAGCACTTGGTCTTCGACTCCCGCCTGACGACCTATCCCCACTTGGGCCGGTTGGATGCCCTGGGGATCACGTTCATCACCCTGCGCCGCCGGTCCCCCCAACTGCGCAAGGACATCGCGCTCCTCCCTCGGTCCGCGTGGCGCACCGTCGAATTGGAGGTGCCGACGCGGAAGTACCGGTTCCCCCGCGTCTTTGAGCAGCCCGTCGAGTTGGTGAAGGACCATACGTTCCGCCAGATGTTCATTGAGGACTTGGGCCACGAGGACGCGACGATCCTCCTCACGAACGACCACCGGGGGGCCGCCGCGGTGATCACGCGCTACGCCCAGCGCATGCTCATTGAGAACGCACTGTCCGACGCCGTGCGCTTCTTCCACCTGGACGCCCTGTCGTCCGCCGTCGGCCTCAAGGTGGACTTTGACATGGCCCTGCTCGTGATCGCCAGTGGCCTCTACCGCCTCCTCGCCCACACGATGCGCGGGTACGCCGATGCCCAGGCCCGCCAGATCTTCCGCGACCTCCTCGACATGCCGGCGACCGTCGAGATCACCCCGACCGGGGTGGTCGTCGAGTTTCCGCGTCGCGCTCACTTGCCCATCGTCATCGCCTCCGGCCTCCTC
The DNA here is from genome assembly GCA_041493245.1 of Methylomirabilia bacterium. Classification (GTDB taxonomy): domain Bacteria; phylum Methylomirabilota; class Methylomirabilia; order Rokubacteriales; family CSP1-6; genus DATHGT01. The sequence goes on from JBGPYK010000140.1 coordinate 2,524, forward strand.
AACAAGCCGGTCAGCGTCCCGTGGTGGAACGGCTTGCCCCTCCGGCTGACCGTGTGAGACAGTCCGGGCAAATGCCCTCCGGTGTTAGGTCAATTCCGGTCCGTGGAAATCCAGGCTAGTGGCATTTCAGACTTCGGCGGCTCTGTCGTTCTCGGTGCTGGCGCTGTGGCCTTCAGCCGCGCGGTTGCGCGTGGCGGGCCGTCCTCCGGGGATCGCTGGGTCTGCGGCGTCAATGGCGGCGGTGCCGGTTTAGACACAACTGTAGGTTCCTCTGCAACGGTCATGCCGCGGATATTACGAGCGGTGATCTCCCGCCGAGAAGAGACCCATCGCCACGACTCGACCCACCCAATTCCAGTGAAGCCAAACAGGAGGAACGCCAGAAGTGCTTTCTGCGCTCTAGAGATGTCGGTTTGCGCAAGCCACCAGCTCAGTGTTCCGAGAAAAATGGTCACCGCCAGCGTAAATGAACCGGGTGCGAGCAAAAACTCGGGAGGGGTCATGCTCAAGACGCCGATGCCGATGGCAATCAGCAGAGGTACGACAACCCCAACGACGGGCCAACTCACAAGGACGGACATCTCACCCTGCGCCAAGCGGGAATGTGTTGAGGTCGAGACTCACCACCGGCTCCACGTAGGCCTTGACGGCCTGTCCACCGACGAGACAGGAGGGGAAGGGGTGCTCGGTGAATAGCACGAGAAACCGATCGAGGAAATCGGCGCGGTCGAGCGTTACGGTCCTCCAGAAGTCTCTCTGGCGCGCATGTCTGCCATCCCCTCATCGGCGGCGTCTTCTTCTACCATAGCAGGCGAAGAGGTTAAACTTGTCGAGGAACGCCATCCACTGCGGAAAAGGGGCATCCTTCATGGGAGAGCTGACGCACGCACCGAGCTTCTTCGACACGGTCAACATCTACTTCGAGAAGGCGGCGGCCCTCACCGACTATCCGCGCGGGCTCCTCGACCAGATCAAGGCCTGCAACAGCGTCTACGCGTTCCAGTTCCCCCTCCGGCGGGAGAGCGGCTTTGAGGTGATCTCGGGGTGGCGCGTCCAGCACAGCCACCACCGCCTGCCCGTCAAGGGCGGCATCCGCTTCGCTCCCGAGGTGAACGAGGACGAGGTGAAGGCGCTGGCCGCGCTGATGACCTACAAGTGCGCGGTCGTCGACGTGCCGTTCGGGGGCGCCAAGGGCGGCGTGCGCATCGACACCAAGAAGTACAGCGTCGAGGAGCTGGAGCACATCACCCGGCGCTACACTGCCGAGCTGATCCGGAAGAACTTCATCGGTCCGGGGACGGACGTGCCGGCGCCGGATTACGGAACCAGCTCCCGCGAGATGGCGTGGATCGCCGACACGTACTCGGCCTTCCACCCGGGGCAGATCGACGCGCTCGCCTGCGTCACCGGCAAGCCGGTGAGCCAGAACGGGGTCCACGGCCGGGTCGAAGCCACGGGCCGGGGCGTGTATTACGGGCTCCGGGAAGCGTGCGCCGACGCGGATGACATGAAGGCGCTGGGGCTCTCACGGGGCCTGGCGGGCAAGCGCGTCGTCGTCCAGGGCCTCGGCAACGTCGGCTACCACGCCGCGAAGTTCTGCCAGGAGGCCGGCGCCATCATCGTCGCGCTCGCCGAGCGGGCCGGCGCCATCGTGCGCCCCGAAGGGCTCGACGTCGAGGCCGTGGGGCGGCACCAGCGCGAGACACACTCGATCCTCGGCTTCCCCGGCTCCCGGACGCTGACCCCCACCAACGCCGCCCTCGAGCTGGACTGCGACATCCTCATCCCCGCCGCGCTGGAGAACCAGATCACCGCCGAGAACGCGCCCCGCATCCGCGCGCGGATCGTCGCCGAGGCCGCCAACGGCCCCACCATGGCCGACGCGGAGCAGATCCTGCTCGACCGCGGCGTCATGATCATCCCCGACATCTACCTCAACGCCGGCGGTGTCACCGTCTCCTACTTCGAGTGGGTGAAGAACCTCTCGCACGTCCGCTTCGGGCGCGTGGGGAAGCGCTACGAGGAGGCGTCCTTCGACCGCATGCTGCGCGCGGTCGAGAAGGCCACGGGGACGTCGTTCGGAGAAGCCGAGCGCCGCATGATCATCCACGGGGCCGACGAGATCGACCTCGTCAACTCCGGGCTCGAGGAGACGATGATCAGCGCGTATCAGCAGCTCCGCGAGCTGGCTCGGCGCGACTCGCGCGTCACCGACCTCCGCACCGCGGCCTTCCTCTACGCGCTCCACAAGGTCGCGACCTCGTACCTCGAGCTTGGCATCTTCCCGTAGTCTGCGCAGGCCGATGAAAAGGGCCCATCTGCGTGGCAGTAGAAGGCGAGGTCGTCCGACGACTGAGCCGACGCTTCAGAGGCTCGAAGATCTCGATCATTTCACCGCTCGCCTCGCCGCTCGGCGCGGCTCAGCTCGCACTGCGGCCGCCTAGCGTCTGGACCCTTTTGATCGGCCCGTAGGGTTAGGATTGATCGGCCTGTAAGATGGGGAGGAGTCGGCTCATTGGCTGCTGGCCGGCATGCGGTAAAATGAAACGTATGCGGTGGCAACGGCTCGTGGTCCTGGTACTCGCCTACGTCATTGTGGATTTGGCCGATCCGTTCCCGGGGGCGTTTGAGTTCGAGGCCGGGGAATCGGTCGAGGCCGTTCACGCTGCGCGGAGTCGCGCGCCGGACCGGGCGGACTCGAACCGGACCAGTCCCGAGCAGCCGCGCCATGATACCGACGCGACCCTGGGGACCGCCGCCCCGCGTGCGCGCGCCCGGCGCGCGCTCACCGACTGGCTGGCCCGCTCGCGCCCTGCGCACGAGCAGACCAGCGACGCCGTCCCGCCTGCTCCCTCCGAAGACCACTAGCTCCGTCGTCCGCCTCTCTGCCTGACGTCGCCGCCCCCGGCGGCCACCTCACGTCTGCCACGTGGAGCTACGCCTCCGCGTGCGACCGGCTGCGCGTCCGCATGCCGGCTAAGGAGAGACGAGATGACGATCAATCGCGCCGAAGGCATGGCCATCACCATCGCGCTGCTGGTGGTGGGCAAGGTGCTCATCGTGCTGTTCCGGATGCTCGCGGAGTAGCCGATGGCGAGCATTCTCGACCCCGAGTTCTGGGCTCGCCTGCTGGCCATCGTGATCATCGACCTCACCCTCGCCGGCGACAACGCCCTCGTCATCGCGCTCGCCGTGCGCTCGCTGCCGAAGCGCCAGCAGTTCTGGGGGCGGGTGTGGGGCACGGCGGGGGCGGTCGGCCTGCGCCTGCTGTTCATTGCCATCGCCACGTTCCTGCTGAAGGTTCCGCTTCTCCAGATGGTGGGCGGTCTTCTGCTGATCTGGATCGCCGTCAAGCTCGTCCGCCAAGGGAGCGGGTCCGAGGGGCACGGGCGCCAGGGCAACTCGCTCTGGGAGGCCGCGTGGGTGATCGTCATCGCCGACGCCGTCATGAGCCTGGACAACGTCCTGGGCGTGGCCGCCGCCGCCGATGGCGAGATGCTGCTTGTCGCCATCGGCATCGGGCTGTCGCTGCCGCTGGTCGTCTGGGGCAGCGGGTTGCTCTCGGCCCTGATGGCGCGCTTCGTGTGGATCGTGTGGCTCGGCGGCGGAATCCTCGGCTATGTCGCCGGCGAGATGGTGCTGCGGGACGGCATCGTGGCGGGATGGCTGAGCCGCGCGCGGCTGTCGCTCGACTTCCTGCCGGTCATCCTCGGCCTCGCGCTGATCGCGCTGGGGTGGTGGATGGCGCCGAACGGCGGGGGGAGGATCGGTCGGCGCGCCTCGGCCTGATCGCCCGCGAGAGGCCGGCGCCG
>JBGPYK010000510.1:0-2726 GCA_041493245.1 Methylomirabilia bacterium
GTGAAGAAGCCGATGAAGGCGATGAAGAGACCGATGCCGACGCTGATCGACCGCTTCAGCGTCATGGGCACGGCGTCCATCAGCACCTGGCGAAAGCGCGTGAGGACCAGGATCGTGATGATCAGGCCCTCGAGGAACACCACCGTCATCGCCTGGGGCCAGGTGAGGCCCCGGTTGGCGACGAGGTCGAAGGCTACGAACGCGTTGAGCCCCATGCCCGGCGCCATGGCCAGCGGGTAGTTGCTGAAGAGCCCCATCGCGATCGAGAGTAGGCCCGCGGTCAAGCAGGTCACCGTCAACGTGGGCGCGAACGGCAGGCCCTTGCCGTCGAGGCCCTGGATGCCCGCGAACCCGAGGACGCTCGGGTTCACGAAGATGATGTAGGCCATCACCATGAAGGTAGCGACGCCGGCCCGCACCTCCGTCGCCGCGCTGCTGCCCTGCGCGCGGAGCCGGAAATATCCCGCGATCCCCCCGCCGGCGACCGCCGCGGGCGCCACGGACTACCGCCGGAACTTCTTGAAGTCCACCGGCCGCTTCTCGACGAACGCGTTGCGCCCTTCCATGGCCTCCTCCGTCTGGTAGTAGAGGTTCAGCGCGGTCGAGGCGAACTCGGCGACGCCGGCGCGCGGCTCGGAGTCGACGTTGAACGACTGCTTGGCGAGCGCCAGCGCCGTCGGGCTCTTCTCGAGCAGCTCCTTGCACCACTGCTCGACCTCCGCGCGCAGGTCCGGCAATGGGACGACCTTGTTGACGAGGCCCATCCGGAGCGCGTCCTGCGCGCTGTACTGCCGGCAGAGGTACCAGATCTCCCGCGCCTTCTTCTCACCGACCACCCGCGCCAGGTAGCCGGTGCCGTGGCCGGCATCCACGCTGCCCACTCGCGGCCCCGTCTGGCCGAAGATCGCGTTCTCGGACGCGATGGATAGGTCGCAGAGAATGTGTAGAACATGGCCGCCGCCGATCGCGAAGCCGTTGACCATCGCGATGACGGGCTTGGGGCAATGGCGAATGGCGGAATGCAGACCGTCGACGTACATCGGTCTGTCACCATCCGCCGAGTAGCCTCCGCTGCCCCGCTCCTTCTGGTCGCCGCCGCTGCAGAACGCCTTGTCACCCGCGCCCGTGAGCACGACCACGCCCACGCCCGGGTCCCAGCGCGCGTCCTGGAACGCGTCGGTCAGCTCGTGCACGGTCCGCGTGCGGAACGCGTTCCGGACCTCGGGCCGGTTAATGGTGATCCAGGCGATCCCGTCTTGTTTGTCGTACAGGATGTCCGTGTAGTTCATGCGTCCTCCCATTCCGTCTCGTTCTCCGCCGAGGCGAAGAGCTCGCCGTCGCTCATACCTCGGCATCACACAGGGCGGTCGGCGAGGGAACTTCGAGCACCGGCTCAGGCATCGCCTGCTATCATAGATCCATGGCTCCCGAGGCACCCCCCACCCGCGGCCGCTTCCAGTTCAACGAGCGCAAGGCGGCGGCGGCCGCCGCCGTCCTGTTGCAGCAGGAGGGCGGGGCCATGGACTACATGCGGCTGGTGAAGCTCCTTTACCTGGCGGAGCGCGAGAGTCTCGCCCGTCTCGGTCACCCCCTTGCCGGCGACACGTACTACGCCCTGGACCAAGGGCCGATCCTGAGTCGCGTGCTCGACCTCTGCAAGCACACGTCGAGCGGCGCCTGGGCCATACAGATCGAGCGCTCGGGCCGCTGGGCGGTGCGCCTCAGGACCGCGCCCGACCTCGGGCCGCTGTCGACGGCCGAGATGACGATCCTCGAGGACGTCGCCAAAGCGTACCGCGACCGCGACCAATGGGAGCTGAGCACGCTAATGCACGGCCTTCCCGAGTGGAAGAACCCGCAGGGCTCCCGGATCGAGATCGCTCCCGCCGACATCCTGGCGGCGCTAGGCAAGACGCCCGAGCAGATCCGCGAGATCCTCGACGAAGCGGCCGACGACGCGCGATTCGACGCCGTCTTCGGCGGGTGAGGGCCGGCGACACCTTCCGCTTCGCCGACTCGCGGCTCGAGCCTCACCTCTGGATGCTCCTCTCCGACCCAGGCCCGCAGACCGTCGTCGTGATCGTGAGCGCCTCAACCAAGAACCTCGGCCTCGACCTACCCGTCATCGTACCTGGCGAGCACCCATCGCTCCGCCAGCGGTCGTTCGTCCGCTGCGACAAGGCCCGGCTCGTGGCCGCACAACTGCTCGAAGAGAACCTCCGACAAGGCACCATCCGCCTCTCGCAGCCGCTTGCCCCGGCGCTGTTCGCTCGCGCCCAATCCCTGACCTGAATCATCGTCGTCGCCATTCGGTCGCCGGCCGCTCGACCTGCGTGACCAGCCAGCGTCGCGCACGGACTTCGGCGAGTTGTCCGAGCTCGGGTGGACTGTCGGGTGCGGCAACTTCACTCACAGCGGTTTGCGGAGGATCCGGCTCAGCTCGCCGACGATGCCGCGGCGGAACGTGAGCACGCACACGATGAAGATCACGCCTTGCACGATGGTGACCCAGGCGCCGAGCTGGGCCAGGTAGTGCTCGAGCGTGACCATGACGAACGCGCCGACGACGGGACCGAACACGGTCCCGAGTCCACCCAGGAGCGTCATGAGCACGACCTCGCCCGACATCGTCCAGTGCACGTCGGTGAGCGAGGCGAGCTGGAAGACGAGGGCCTTCAGCCCGCCGGCCAGGCCGGAAAGGGTCGCCGACAGGACGAAGGCGAGCA
>JBGPYK010000066.1:0-9401 GCA_041493245.1 Methylomirabilia bacterium
CCATGCGGCGAACCGTCCCGGCGGCGGCGCGATCTTCAGCCTGGAGTTTCCCTGCGCCGCGGCGGTCGAGGCGCCTCTACGCGTGTGAAGACCGCCCTGCTCGTGACGTCGGACAGCGCGCTCCACGCCCGGCTCGTCCGGGTGCTGGACGGCTGCTCGGTGTTCACCGCGCCCACGGAGGCGGAAGCGCTCAAGACGCTTCGTCTCGTCGACGTCGACGTCGTCTTCTGCGACAACAGCACCCACGCGGCCGGCGACCTGGCCGGGTTCGTCGGGCGGGTCAAGGAGGCGACGGCCGCCGCCTGTGTCGTCGCCATCGGTGCCTCGGATGAGGAGGCCCATGCCGCCGACTTCACGGTTCCTGCCTCCTTCACCCCGCGCGAGCTGGGGCAGGCTATCCGCCACATCGATGAGCGGCTGCGCCTCGTGCGGGAGATCGCCGCCCTGCGCGCCCAGCTTGCGCCGGCCGTCGCGCTCGAGGGCCGGGAAACGCCACCCCTGGCGCGGATCCTCAAGGAGTTCAGCCGCCTCTTCGCAGCCGGCTTCGACCTGCCCCGCGCCCTCGATCGGTTCCTGGACGCGATCGGGGAGTTGCTGCGCCCGGCGCGCTCCGCCCTCCTCCTCCCCGACGAGGCGGACGCGGCTTACCGCGTCATGGCGCACCGGGGTCTCGCACCGCAGATCGCCGGCTCGGCGCGGCTCTCGGAGGCGGCAGGGCTCGGCCACTGGCTGGTGACGCAGGGGCGCCCGGCGCGGCTGCAGGAGCTGACCGACCCCGACGTCCGGCGCGAGCTGACGCTGCTGCAGGCGGTGGTGGCGGTCCCGCTCCTCGCCCAGGGCGAGTTGGCGGGCGTGCTCGTCGTCGGTCAGCCGGTAATCGGCAGCGGCTACTCCCGCGAGGAAACGGAGACACTGTTCGACCTTGCCACGCACTTCGCCACCGGGATCCGCGACATCGCGCTCCACCATCGCCTGCAGCGCGAGAAGGAATTCAGCGAGCGGATTCTGGCCCACATGTCGAGCGGCGTGGTGACCATCGGGCGGGACCACCGGATCGGCACCCTGAACCGGCGCGCCGAGGAGATCCTGGGGATCTCGGCGGACCAGGCCCTGCACCAGGATCTGCGCCTGCTGCCGTCGCCGCTCGGCGACATGCTGTTCGAAACGCTCAGCCGGGGCCAGGCCCTGCCTCGCTCGGAGGTCCCGCTCGCCCTGCGCCGGCTCTGGCTCGAGGTCTCCACCTACCCCATCCTCGGCGAGGAGCCGACCCCGTTGGGCGCCGTCCTCGTGTTCGAGGACGTGACCGCCCAGAAGGAGCTGGCCGCGCAGAAGCGCCAGGCCGGTGAGACCCAGCTCCTGGGGCGCGTCGTCGCCCGCATCGCGGACGAGATCAAGAACCCCCTGGTCTCCATCAACACGTTCGTCGAGCTGCTCGACGAGCGCTACGACGACCCGGACTTCCGCAAGACCTTCTCCTCGGTCGTCCGCCGGGACGTCCTCCGGCTCGTCCAGGTCTTCGAGAAACTTGCGGGGCTGGTCAGCGAGGGCGAGTTACACTTCAGCGCGGTGGATGCCCACGCGATCGTTACCGACGTCGTCACCGCGATCGACGTGTCGGACGAGGGCCTCGACAAGCGCCTGGAAGTCCTCGACGTCAGCCGGGACACGACGCCCCAGCCGGTGCGGGTGGACGTCGCCCAGACGCGCAAGGCGCTCTCCTATCTGATCTGGTACCTCGCGTACAACTCGCCCGGCGACCAAGCTTCCGTCTCCGTCTCGGTCGGCGGCCACCCTCAGCCGGAAGGCGACGACAGCGTCTGGATCCTCGTCGGCTCGCGCTCGGCTAGCGTGCCCGCCGACCGGTTGGAACGGCTCTTCGATCCCGTCCAGATGGTGCAGGAGAGCCTGATCGACGTCGGACCCGCCGTGAGCCAGCGGATCCTCGAGGCCCAGGGTGGCCAGCTCCGCCTCCGGCAGGGACGGCACGAGTTGAGCTTCCTCGTGGCGTTGCCTGTCGCGGCCCGATGACGACGGCCGCGCCCTCGTCCACCCGTTCCCGCATCCTCGTCGTGGACGACGAGATCGGGCCGCGCGAATCGCTGCGCATGCTGCTCAAGCCGCTCTACGAGATCCGCACGGCGGACGGCCCGCACGTCGCGCTCGAGGAGATCGGCCGCTTCCACCCCGACCTCGTGATCCTGGACATCAAGATGCCCCAGATGGACGGGCTCGAGGTTCTCCGGCGCGTCAAGCGGATCGATCCGTCCCTCGAGGTGGTCATGATCACCGCCTACGCGTCGCTGGAGACGGTGAAGCAGGCGCTCAGCTACGGGGCCTTCGAGTATCTGATCAAGCCCTTTTCGCGCCACGATCTCGAGGACGTCGTGGCGCGGGCCCTCCGGCGCCGGCAGGCCGGCGTGGGCGCGCGGACCCAGGTCGCGACGCTCGTCGCGGAGATGCGGAGCCTGGCCGCCAAGACGCGCGAGCTGGAGGAGGTCGCCCGCGGGGAAGCCGCCGAGCAGTCGCTGCGGGTCACGCAGCTCTCCATCCTCCGTGAGATCGCGCGGACCATCGTCGGGCAGCTCGACCTCCACCAGATGACCGCTGCGGTCATCGAGCAACTCCGCCAGGCGCTCGGCTACGACAGCGTGACGATCAGTCTCCAGAGCGGCCCCGCCCAGCCGGGAGAGGACGAGCGCTTCGTCCAGTGCGCCATCCGGGACGCGCAGGGACCGCTCGGCCACCTCGTGGTCGACAACCGCCCCGCGGGCCGGACCATCGATCCCCGCGAGCGTGAGCTGCTCGACATGCTGTCGGAGTACCTCGCCATCGCGCTCCGCAACTCGCAGCTCTACAGCGAGATCACGGACACCAAGCGGCGACTCGAGCAGCTCATTGCCTGCGCCGGCGACGCCATCGTGACCGTGGACGCCGAAGACCACGTCCAGGGCTGGAACCCGGCCGCCGAGCGCATCTTCGGCCTCACCGCCACGGAGGCGATCGGCAGTCTCGCGACCCGCATCCTCCCCGAAGCCGAGTACGCCGACAGCAAACGCCGGCTCGGTCACGGGCCGCCCATGTGCACCTTCGAGGCCACGGGCCTCCCCGGGGCCGGTCGGCCCATGGACCTGGCGGTGACGCTCTCGGCGCTCCGCGACCGCCAGGGCGCCTCCGAGGGCCTCATTGCCATCGTCCGTGACATCACCAGCCAGCGGGATGTCGAGAACCAGCTCCGTCAGTCGGAAAAGCTGACGGCACTCGGTCAGCTCGCGGGCGGCATCGCCCACGACTTCAACAACCTCCTCCAGGCCATCCTTGGATACGCGCAGCTCATGAAGCAGAATCCTTCGGACGTCCGGCTCGTAAACCGCTCGATCCAGGTTCTCGAGTCGGCGGCGCTCGACGGCGCGGAGACCGTGCGCCGCATCCAGCAGTTTGCGCGCCTGCGTCCCGACGAGCAGTTCGTCGCCGTCAACATGAACGAAATCGTCGAGGAGGCGGTGGCCATCACCCGGCCCCGGTGGGAAGAGAAGATCGCGCAGGAGAACCGTCCGCTCGACCTGCGGCTCGATCTCGGCACCATCCCCCCGATGAGCGGCCGTCCCGCGGCCCTCACGGAGCTGATGACGAACCTCATCCTCAACGCGATCGACGCCATGCCGGACGGCGGCACGCTGTCGATCACGACCCGGCGGGCGGAGGACGGTGGCGTCACGGCAACCGTCGCCGACACCGGGGTGGGCATCCCGGAGGCGGTGAGCCGCCGCATCTTCGAGCCGTTCTTCTCCACCAAGGGCGAGGGCGGCTCCGGTCTCGGGCTCGCCATGGTCTACTCGATCGTGACGCGCCACCGCGGCGACATCCGCGTCGACAGCGAGCCCGGGCACGGTGCGACGTTCACGCTCACGTTCCCGCCCGGGACGCTGGTCACCCGTTCCGAGAACGTGCCGCCATCGACGGGGAGTCGCCGCCACGCGCGCGTGCTCGTCGTCGACGACGACCCGCAGGTCCTGGCCACGCTCACCGAGCTGCTGCAGAGCTACGGTTACGCGATCACCGGCGTGTCGAGCGGGACGGCGGCCCTCGGTGCCCACGCCCCCGGCCGCTTCGACATCGTCCTCACGGACGTCGGGATGGCGGGCATGAACGGCTGGGACTTCGCCGAGCGGCTGCGCGCCATCGATCCCGACGTCCAGGTGTTCGTGGTCACCGGCTACGGGCTGCGCGAGGAGGATTACGCGCGCCTGGACACACTCGGGGTGAAGCGCTGCCTGTTCAAGCCGGTCCAGCCCGACGAACTGGACTCCGCCATCCAGTCCGCTCTCCGTCCCGCCTGACCGCGGTCAGGCGCGCTTCATCGGCCGGCCGCAGCAGACCTTCTGCACCATCGCGACCTTACCGCACTTCGGGCAGCGAAATCCCGCCATGCTCAGAGCCCCTCGACGGCGGGGCGTTCGGATTTGACGATCACGGCCTCGCTCATAGAATCCTCCTGATCCGACGCGGATGGCCGTTGTTCATCGGCCGGCCCGCTTGACCTGATCCGCGAGCTTGCAGAACGCACACACCGTGCCGGTGGTGACCTGGCCGCAGCGCGTGCATTCCTGGAGCGCGACCGCCTCGGCCCGCTCGAAAGCGGGGCGCGCTTTCTCCAGGAAGCCGAAGAGGAAGTTATGCTTGGCGCCCGGAGAAGCCTCCTCCATCCGGTTCAGGATCTCCTTGTGGGCGATCGACGTAGCGCCCGCGGCGAACGGGCACTCCTCCACGATGTAGTCGATCCGCCGGAGGAAGGCGTACGCCGCCGCCTCCCGCTCGGAGAGTCGGTAGAGGGGCTTCACCCGCCGCACGAGCTTCGGGTGGGTCGAGGCGAGCGCAGGCGACTGCCGCGGCAGGGCGTCCATCTGCCAGTGCATGACCGAACCGAAGAGCGTCGCCGCCTCGTCGTCGAGGTTGTGGCCCGTCGCCACCACGGGGAAGCCGTGCTCGAGAGCGCCGCGATTCAGTAGGTAGCGCTTGGACAGGCCGCAGCCCGAGCAGGGCGGCCGGCGCGTCGCCTGCTTGATCACGGGGACCGGCCCACCCACTTCCTCGGCAACGCTCGAGACGAGCAGCGGGACGCCACGGGCGGCAGCGAAGGCCTCGCACTTGGCCCGCGACTCGACGGAATAGTCGAAGATGCCGAGGTCGAGGTGGAGACCGGTCGTCTGGTAGCCGTCCTCGATGAGGACGTCCCACAGCGCGAGCGAGTCCTTGCCGCCGGAGACGGCGACGAGCACCTGCTCGTCCCGGCCGAACATCCGGTGCTTGCGGATGGCCTCACGCACTTGGTTCCGGAAGAACTCGAGGAAGTCGCCGGCGCAGAACGCGGCGTTGTGCCGCCGCAGCTCGATGCTCGCCTGCCCTCCGCACTTCCGGCACTTCACACGCCTTCTCCGATCACATTCTCGATCATTTCACCGAGCAATCTCACCGCTCGTCTCGCCACGAGACGCGGCTCAACTCGCACTGCGGCCGCCGGACATTACGGGGCGCAACTCGATCGTGTCGGCGTCGTCAACGAGCTGATCCCCGGTGATGAGGCTGTCCCCGCGGATGACGATCACGGTCTCGGGGATGATGTCGAGGTCGCGGAGGATCTCCTTCACACGGCGGCCTCCCGCGACCTCGACCTCCCGGCGCGGGTTGCGCAGCACCACCTTCATGACCCTCGGGATCTCCTCGCCAGCACGTGATCGTCGCTTCGACTGCGTATAGTAACACTATGGACGATCGCGCTTCCCTCGCCCGCACCGCCTGGCGCACGCTGTCTACCCGCTCGATCTACGCGAACCCCTGGATTCGCGTCCGCGAGGACAGCGCGGAGCTGCCCGACGGGCGCACCACGATCTACGGCGTCGTGGAGTGCAAGCCCTGCATCGGCGTCCTGCCGTTCCTCGATTCCGACACCGTCGTCCTCGTCGGCCAATACCGGTACGTCGCGCGCGGCTTCTACTGGGAGATGCCGACGGGGGCGATCCACCCGGGCGAAACGGAGGAAGCCGCCGTGCAGCGCGAGCTGACCGAGGAGGCGGGCTACGTCGCGGAGCACCTGACCAAGCTCTGCAGCTTTTTCACGTCCAAGAGCGTGATGGACGAGACGGCCAGCCTCTATCTCGCCGAGGGGCTGACACCCGTCGGCCATCGCCCCGACCCGACGGAGTTCATCGAGATCCGCGCCTTTCCCTTCGCCGAGGTCCTCCGGATGGTGGAGACCGGCGAGATCAAAGACGCCATGACGGTGATCGGCGTCCTGCACACCGCGCGGCGGCGCTGAGACCTACTTCGCCGAGGCGAGCACGACGGGCCCGGTCGGTGCGGGGACACCGGCCTCGGGCTCGAGGGTGACCGCGAAGAGCTGGACGGGAGCCGGCGCGGGCGACACCGGCTGGCTCGCGCGCCCCGACGCGTCCACCTTGAACACCCCGGCGGGCCTGGGCCGCCCTCCGGTGATCGTCCACAGCTCGTACGCCTTCCCGGAAGGCGCCGGCGGTAAGTTCGCGACGAACAGGTGGCCCCCGGCCGTTTCGTGCCAGACGAGGCGGCCCGTGCCGGTGGGGCTCGGTCCGGCGCCGCCGAGCGCGACGATGCGGGTCGCGGGATCGCGCAGCAGGGCGATCACGGCCTGGGACACGGCGAGGCGGTCACGCAGGGCCGCTTCCTGCCGGCGGAGATCGGCGCGGATCGCGCTCGTCTCCCGAGCCATGGCGCCAATTCGAGCTTCGTAGCGGCTAGCCACGAGACCGGCCGAGAAGGCCGAGACGCCGACCACCGCCGCCGCCGTAGCCGCCGCCCACCGCACCCAGCCCCGGCGGCGCAACGGGCGCGCCGATCCGGTCGCCACGACGCGGCGCAGGAGCGCGGCCTTGACGTGAGCGGGGGGGATCATCGGCGGCGTCTCGCGCGCGACGTCGGCTAGCCTCTCGCCGAATTCACGGACGGCCTCGACGCACGGCGCGCACCCGCCGGCGAGGTGCTCCTCGAACTGCGCGCGCTCCTCGCCGTCGAGCGCGCCGAGCGCGTACGCGGCGGCCTGCGTCTCGAACGGGTCGTGGCTCATGTCGTCGGCTTCATGGTCTCGCGCAACCGCTCCAGCCCGAGCCGCATCCGCGTCTTCACCGTCCCCAGGGGCTGCTTCAACCGCTCGGCGATCTCCGTCTGCGTGAGCCCTCCGTAATACGCCAGCTCGATGACCTCCCGCTGGGCGTCGGGCAAACGGCCGAGCGCAGTCACGACGACCGAGCGGTCGGCCGCGCGCTCGGCGGCATCACCCCCGGGCTCGGCGGGCGCGGGCGCGAGCGCCTCGTCGATCGGCGCGACGAACGTCTCACCTCTTCTACGGATGGCACGCACCCGGTCGATGGCCCGCGTGCGTGCGCGGGTGACGATCCAGGCCTCGGGGCTGCCCCGGTCCGGGTCATAGGCGGCCGCGGCCTGCCACGCCTCCCAGAAGACGTCCTGCAGGACGTCGGCGGCGTCGGCAGGATCCCGCACGATCCTGACGATGAGCGGATAGACGAGCCGCGCGTAGCGATCGTAGAACGCCCCGCAGGCGTCAGCATCGCCACCCGCCATGCGCCTGATGAGGTCCGCACCCGCCCACGCCATGCGGTCCTTCACTATCAGACGCCCCGGGCATTGACAAGGACGAACGCCGCCCGGACCTTCTGATATGCTATCGGCGTGCGCCGGCCCCTCCGCATTGCTGCGACCTTCCATCACCCCTACTACGCGCCGCTCCACGTCGCCCACCGTCTCGGCAGCTTCGAGGCCGCCGGCCTCGAGCCGCGGATCGTGTTTGCGGCCGAGGCGTCGGAGGCCCAGCGGTTGCTCCTCCGCGGTGAGGCTGACCTCGCCGTCGGTGGCGCCATCCGCGCCTTCGTCATGGCGGACACGGCGCCGCCCCCCCAACTCCTGTCGATCGCCGAGGTCAACAGCCGCGACGGCTTCTTCCTGCTCGCGCGGGAACGCGCAGCGGATTTCCGCTGGAGCGACCTCGCCGGCGCGCGTCTGATCCTCTTCGCCGAGGCGCCGACGCCGTGGTTGTGTCTTCAGGACGTCCTGCGCCGGCACGGCGTCGATCCGTCGACGGTGAAGGTCCTCGCGGGACTGCCCGTTCCCGCCGCCGTCGAGGCCTTCCTCGGAGGCGAGGCCGACTATCTCGAGACGGGACAGCCCGCGGCCGAGGAGCTGCTCGAGCGCGGCGCCGCACACCTTGCCACCGAGGTCGGCGCCCACGTCGGCCACATCACGTACACGTCGTTCGTCGTGACCCCCGAGACGCGGGACGCTCGGCCCGAGCTGTGCCGCGGCGCGGTGACGGCACTGGCGCGAGCCCTCCGATTCATGGCCGCCCACGACGCCGCCGCGATCACCGATCTCATCGCGGGCGACTTCCCGTCGATCCCGCGGCCGCGCCTGGAGCGGATCGTCGCGCGCTACCAGCGTCTCGGGTCCTGGCCGGCGGGCCCTCTGGTCGCGCGCGAGGGCATCGAGCGGCTCGCGCGGATCCTGGTCGCTGGCGGGTTCATCCGGAACGCCGCGTCCTTCGAGGCGATCGCCGACAACCGGTTTGCGGAGGCCGCGCTCCGCGATCTCGGTCCGGAGCCCGCGGGCCATCCGGCGGCCGCCCGACCATGACGACGGCGTACTGGATCCAGGCGCTCGGCCTCGCGCCCCACCCCGAGGGCGGCTACTTCCGCGAGACGTACCGCTCGGCGGAGATCCTCGAGCCGCGCCACCTGCCCGCGCGGTTCAGTGGCCCCCGCGCGCACTCGACCGCGATCTACTTCCTGCTCCCCGGCGATCAGATCTCGGCGTTGCATCGGATCAAGTCCGACGAGGTCTGGCACTTCTACACGGGCACCGCGCTGACGTTGACGCTCATCCATCCCCACGGTCGGCTTGACATCCTGCGGCTCGGCTCCGATCCCCAGCGGGGCGAGGCGTTTCAGGTCGTCGTCCCGGAAGGGTGCTGGTACGGCGCCGCCGTCGACGACACCCGCTCCTACGCGCTCGTCGGCGGCACCGTGTCGCCCGGTTTCGATTTCGCCGACTTCGAGCTGGCCGACCGCGCGACACTCCTTGCGATCTTCCCCCAGCATCGCGAAGCGGTCCTCCGCCTGACCCGCTGACGGCCGCCGTCGTGGACAACCTGTTCGCCGGCCTCCCCGCCTCGCTGCCGGAGGAGATGGTCGATGAACCCACCGTCTGGCTCGCGCTGCACTACTAACCCGAATTATTCATGAACTCGCACGGGTGAGGCAGGTCGATTGATCGTGGGAGGCGATCGATGTTCGTGTAGGCGGGGGCTTGTCCCCCGCCGCTCGCTGACCGATGAGAGATGGCGCCGGCGGGGGACAAGC
>JBGPYK010000548.1:0-2459 GCA_041493245.1 Methylomirabilia bacterium
AACCGGTCACCGCGCCTTCCGACGCCGACGACACGAGGCGCGCGTACTTCGCCATCACGCCCCAGGTGTAACGGGGCTTCGGGTGCTTGACGGCCTTCAAGCGTTTGCTCAGCTCCGCCGCTGACAGCTCGACGTTGAGCAAACGCTTCTTGATGTCGACCACGATCGTGTCGCCGTTGCGGAGCGCGGCGATGGGACCGCCGTCGATGGCCTCGGGGGCGATGTGGCCGATCATGAACCCATGGGTGGCTCCGGAGAATCGGCCGTCCGTCATGAGCGCGACCGAGTCGCCGAGGCCCGCGCCCTGGATCGCTCCCGTGACGTGGAGCATCTCGCGCATGCCGGGACCGCCCTTCGGACCCTCGTAGCGGATCACGACGACGTCGTTCGGCTTGATCTTCCCAGCCTTCACCGCGAGGAACGCGTCTTCCTCGCGGTTGAACACGCGCGCCGGGCCGCGGTGCAGGTCCTTCGTCTGCCCGGTGACCTTGGCCACGCAGCCGTGCGGCGCCAGGTTCCCGCGGAGAATGACGATCCCGCCGTACCCTTTGAGCGGGTTGGACAGCGGCCGGATCACCTTCTGCCCCGGCGCCTCGCGCGCCGCCCGCGCTTCTTGTCCGATCGTCCGCCCCGTGACCGTCATCTCGTCCGGATTCAGCAGGCCGGCCTCGAGCAGGCGCTTGGCGACCACGCCCATGCCCCCCGCCTCGTGCATCTCCGGCGCAGTGTAGCCGCCCCAGGGCTTCATGTCGGCGAGGAGCGGCGTCTTGCGCGAGATGCGGTCGAACTCGTCGATCGCGAGCTTGATGCCCGCCTCCTTCGCCACCGCGAGGAGGTGGAGCACGGCGTTGGTCGAGCCGCCCGTCGCCATGACGCCCGCGATGGCGTTGTGCAGCGCCTTCTTGGTGATGAGCTTCCGCGGGAGCACACCCTTGGTGAGGAGATCCATGGCGATGCGCCCGGTCTGAAACGCGACCTCGGCCTTGTGCGCGTCGGGGGCCGGGACGCCGTTGAAGCCCATGGGTGACACGCCCAGCATCTCGAAGGCGGTGGCCATCGTGTTGGCCGTGAACTGGCCGCCGCACGCGCCCTCACCCGGACAGGACGCGCACTCGATCGCCTTCAGCTCCGCCGCGTCGATCTTGCCGGCGTTGTGGGCGCCGATGGCCTCGAAGACGTCCTGCACGGTGAGCCGGCGCCCCTGATACTCGCCGTAGAGGATCGAGCCGCTGTAGAGCATGACGCTTGGTAAATTCAGCCGCGCCATGGCCATGACCATGGCCGGGATCGTCTTGTCGCAGCCCGAGATGCCCACGAAGCCGTCCAGGAGGTGGCCGCGGACGACCAGCTCCACGGAGTCGGCGATCACCTCGCGGCTGATGAGCGAGGCCTTCATGCCCTCGGTCCCCATCGCGATGCCGTCGGTGACCGAGATCGTGTTGAACTCGATAGGTGTCCCGCCCGCGGCCCGGATGCCCTCCTTCACCTTCTCCGCCATCTTCCGGTGGTTCGAGTTGCACGGCGTCAGCTCGATCCAGCAGTGCGCGACGCCGATGAGCGGCCGGGCCAGGTCCTCGTCGGTGAAGCCGACGGCCCGGAAGTAGGAGCGGGCGGCGGCGCGGTCGGCGCCGTCGAGGAGCGTGCGGCTCTGGTGCCGGGGATCGAACGTCATGTCGTCTCTCCTGTGCCGTTCAGCTCGTGGACGCCGACGGGGAGGCCGCGCTGCGCTTGGCCAGCAGGAACGCGAGGCGGCCGCTCTGGACGACCTCGCCGTGCTGGTCGATGATCTCGTGATCCTCCATAAACACCCCGCCCTCGCGCATCGACCGCTTGACGGCGGCGCGCGAGTGACTGTGGATGGTTTCGCCCACCCGGAGCGCTCGGTGCATCTTCCACTCGAAACCCATGAAGGCGAGGACTACGAGGGGCGGCCGCACCATGCGCGAACCGAGCCCTGTCGAAAGACACAAGGGCAGCAGATCGGGGATGGCGCCGGGGTCGTCGTTGGGCTCGCCCGTGAGCCCGCGGTAGAGAGCGACGTGAGCCTCGGTGAGGGTCAGCGCAGGCGTCACCTCCTCGGTCCCGACCTCGATGTCCTCGAAGTAGGTGCCGGCGGCGGCGCTCACGCTCCCTTTTTCTCCACCATCAGGTCGGTCTCCCCCTCTTGAACGACCTCGTCGCGCTGGTTCACGACCTGGCGCTCGACCGTGACGAGCCCGCGATCGGGTTTCGAGAGGTTACGCTTGGCGCGCACGCGGGCGCGCACGCGGATCGTATCGCCGATCTTGATCGGCCCCCTGAACTTCCAGCGCAGGCCAACAAAGGCCAGCGTCGCGTAGGCCTGGGTGGCCCGCGCGAACAGGCCGCCCTCGATGGCGAGGCCGAGGAGGCCGTGGGCGATCCGCTCGCCGAAGATCGACGTCTTCATGAACTCGGCGTCGGTGTGAAGCACGTTGTAA
>JBGPYK010000153.1:0-6042 GCA_041493245.1 Methylomirabilia bacterium
CCCTGGCGGTGGCCGACCAGGCGGCCGTGGCGCTCGAGAACTCCCGCCTCTACGCCGAGGCTACGCGGCGCCAGCGACAGGCTGAGGAACTCGCCCGCTTGGCGCAGGTGGTCACGGCCTCCCTCGAGCTTCCCGAAGTGCTCGAACGGGTGGTCCACGCGGTGACTGGTCTGCTGCCGGAGTCTTCCGCCCGGATCTGGGTGGCAGAGGCGGATCGTCTCCTGCTGCGATCCGAGGCCGGGATCCACGGCGTTCCTAAAGTGGAGCTGGCCCTTGGCGAAGGCCTCACCGGGCAGGTGGCGCTCACCCGGCGTCCCCTCGTCGTCGAGGACATCCAGGGGGACCCGCGGACCATCAGCGCCACGTGGGCGCGCCAAGAGGGACACGTCTCCTTCGCAGGGATCCCGCTGCTGGTCGGAGAGCGTCTACTCGGCGTCCTGGCGCTCGTAAGCCAACTCCGTCATCGCTTCAGCTCCGGGGAAGTAGAGATCCTCGGCTCGTTCGGCGCTCAGGCGGCCATCGCGATCGAGAACGCCCGGCTGTTCCAGGAGTCCCGGGCCCGCCAGGCGCGCCTGGAAGGCGTCATGCAGCTCACGGGCGAGCTTACGCGGCTCCAACCTGTGGAGCTGCTGCTGGTCCGCATCGCCGAGGCCTGTGGCCGTTTGCTCGGGACGGACTCGGCGGGCTTCCGGCTGGTGGACGGGGACGAGCTCGTAGTGGTCGGCACCACCGGCGACGCCAATCAGATGATGTCCACCGCGCGGCTGAAGATCGGGGAAAGCCTGAGCGGCCTCGTGGCGGCGACGGGTGAGCCGCTCCTCGTTCGGGACCCGGCCGACGATCCGCGGGTGATTCTCGCCCATCGGGAGGCGATCCGCAGCGCCGGCCACCGGGCCTTCCTCGGGGTGCCGGTCAAGGTCGGCGACCGGGTCCTGGGGGTGCTCAGCGTCCGGACTCGTTGCCTCGACGGATTCTCCGCAGACGATGTCGCCATCGCCACGACGTTCGCCTCCCAGGCGGCCGTGGCGCTGGAGAACGCGCGGCTCTACAGCGAGACCGAGCATCGCCGCAGCGTGGCCGAGCAGCTCGCGGACATCGGGCAGCTCATCGCGCGGTCGCTGGAATCGGGAGTCGTCGGCCAGAAGATCGTCGAAGGCCTGCGAGCGCTGCTCGGCGCCCGGGCCTCGGCACTGTACCGTCTCGACCCGGTGTCCCGCGACCTGCGGGCGCACGCGATTGCCGGCGAGGTCGGGCCCCTGGCCGTCCTCTCCGCCGGAACGGGGTTGGCGGGCCTCGCCGTCCGCGAAGGCGAGCCCGTGATGACGCCGAACGTCGCGACCGACCCGCGCGTGGCATTGCCACCCATCGGCCAGGAGCAGTTCGAGCGGGAGTTCGCTCGCGCGGCGCTTGCGGTGCCCCTGCTTGTCCAGGGCACCGTCGTCGGGGTGCTCGCCGTCGGAGATCGTGAAGGACGGCTCTTCTCCGACGATGACGTGCGGCTCGCGCAGATGTTCGCAGGCCAGGCGGTGCTCGCGCTCGAGAACGCCCGCCTGTACGAGGAGGCACGCACACAGCTCAAGCGTACGCAGACGCTGCTGGCCATCGGGCAGACCGTCGGCGCCACGCTCGATCTGACGGAGACACTCCGGCGGGTTGCAGCGGAGACGCGACAGGCACTCAGCGCGGACATGGTGGGGGCCTACCTGGCGGACGAGGACGAGAAGATCCTTCGCCCCATCGCCGGATCCCGGGTCCCCAAGCATCTCGTCCAGGCGTTCAGAGATTTACCGTTCCCGCTCAAGGGGCACCGGTTCATTGAAGAAGCGTGGGAGTACCGTCAGACGGTCTGGTCGGACGATGCCGAAGCCGATCCGAGAATCGATCCCGAGGTCTCTGCTCGCTTTCCGCAAGGCTCGGTGGCCTTCGTGCCGATGATCGCGAAGGGCCGGCCGATCGGCGGCCTCTTCCTCGTGTGGGCGACCCGCCGGCCGGCGCTGACGCCCGACGAGCTCCTGCTCGCCGAAGGTATCTGCCAGCAGGCGGCCATCGCCGTCGGCAACGCCACGCTCTACGACGAGGCGCGCCAGACGCTCGAGGAGCTGCGAGCCACCCAGGAGCAGCTCACTCAGGCGCAGAAGATGGAGGCCGTCGGGCGCTTGGCCGGCGGCATCGCCCACGACTTCAACAATCTCCTCACGGTGATCATGGGGCGCAGTGACCTCCTGCGCCGCGACCCCTCGGCCGCGGACTCCGTGCGACGGGGCCTCGAGATCATTCTCAAGACCGCGGGCACGGCCGCCGACCTGACGCGGCAGCTGCTGGCCTTCAGCCGTAAACAAGTGCTCCAGCCGCGGGTCTTGGACCTGAATACCGTGGTTGCCAGCACGAACCAGATGTTGCGCCGCCTCATCGGCGAAGACATCGCCCTGGGCACCGTCCTCGACCCGGACCTCGGCCGTGTCAAGGCCGACCCCGGGCAGATCGAGCAGATCCTCATGAACCTCGCCATCAATGCCCGGGACGCCATGCCCAAGGGAGGCCGGCTCACCATCGAGACCGCGAATGTGGAGCTGGACACCGCGTATGTCCGCGGGCATGTCGACGCCCGTCCCGGGCCGCACGTGATGCTGGCGGTGAGCGACACGGGAGTCGGGATGACCCGGGAGACCCTGGCCCGCCTGTTCGAGCCCTTCTTCACGACCAAGGAGACCGGCAAGGGCACCGGTCTGGGCCTGTCGACGGTGTACGGCATTGTGAAGCAGAGCGGGGGGTACGTTTGGGTCTACAGCGAGCCGGGGGAAGGCGCGACATTCAAGATCTATTTGCCGCGTGTGCAGGACGCCGCCGAGCCCTCGGAGGCCGCGACCACGCCCCCCGCCGACGCGGCCCGCGGGTCCGAAACCATTCTCCTCGTCGAGGATGAGGACGAGGTCCGAGAGCTCGCGCGCGAGGTCCTCCAGGCGCGTGGCTACACCGTGCTAGAGGCGCCGGAGGGCGCGGAAGCCCTGCGGATCGGCGAGCGTCATCCGGGCATGATCCACCTCATGCTCACCGATATCGTCATGCCCGGCATGAGCGGTCGCGAGTTGGCGACCCGCCTGACCGTCCTTCGTCCCGGAATGGCGGTGCTCTACATGTCCGGCTACACGGACAACGTGGTCGTCCACCACGGCGTGCTGGATGCGGG
Organism: Methylomirabilia bacterium; assembly: GCA_041493245.1. Lineage (GTDB taxonomy): Bacteria > Methylomirabilota > Methylomirabilia > Rokubacteriales > CSP1-6 > DATHGT01. The sequence goes on from JBGPYK010000153.1 coordinate 3,188, forward strand.
CGCGGCCTTTGTCCAAAAGCCCATGGCTCCCGACGTCTTGGTCCGTAAGGTGCGAGAACTCCTGGACCACGGCAAGTCATTGGAGAACCGTGAGTGTCCGGAAGCCGAGCTGCCTAGACGCGAGCAAGCCATGGAGCGAGGCGCGAGCTGCTGACTCGGCGGGTTCCCTCGGCCTTCCCGTAGAAGGAACCCGCTACCTCCCGGTGCTCCCGAAGCCGCCGGCACCGCGCTCGCTGGTCGGCAGCTCGGCGACCTCGGCCAGCTCGGCGCGCTCGACACGCTGTAGGACGAGCTGCGCGATCCTCTCGCCCCGCGCCACCGTCACCGGCCCCGGGTCGTGATTGATCAGCAGGACCTTCACCTGGCCGCGGTAGCCCGCGTCGATCAGACCGGGGGCGTTGAGCACGGTGATGCCGTGGCGGAGCGCCAGGCCCGAGCGCGGCAGCACGAGGCCGGCGTAGCCCGACGGGATCGCGAGCGCGATGCCCGTCGGAACCAGGGCGCGGGCGCCCGGCTGGATGACCGTCGTCTCCGCGGCGTGCAGATCGAGGCCGGCGTCGCCCTCCTGCGCATACGCGGGGAGCGGTAGCGTGGCATCCAGCCGCCGGACCAGAACGCGGAGAGTTGGAGCCGCCATCGAGTCCGCCGAGGGCCGGGACGTGCTAGGGGACGTCGCGCGGGGGCCGCTCAGCGTCCGCCGCCACCACCAGCTCGGACAGCCGCTTGAGGATCTCGAGCGTAAGCTCGGCGCGGTTGCGGATCAGCCACTCCAGGCGCTCGTGGGTGATGATCAGCAGCTCGATGTCGTCGGCGGCGACGGCGTCCGCGGACCGCGTCGCCTTGCGAAAGAGCGACATGTCGCCGAAGAGCTCGCCTTCCCCGAGGCGCACCAGCACGCGCTCGCTGCCGTTGATGTGCACGCGGATGTCGACCGCCCCGGAGTGGATGACGTAGGCCTCGTGGCCGGGATCGCCCTGGCGGAAGATGACCTCGCCGGCCTTGAACTTCCGGCGCTCCACGTCACCCAGCGTGAGGGTCTTGTAGATTTCGAGGCCGATGGCGGGCAGATGGGACTTCGCCTCGACGGGCAGCCGCGCGTTCGTCCACCCGCCCAGGCCGCCCTTGAGGACCCGCACGTTGCCGAGGCCGCGCTGCCGGAGGATCTGGGCGACGTGGGCGCTCGTTTGCTCCTCGGGGCTCGTGCAGTACACGACGACCATCTGCTTGGCGTCGGCGTCGAGGTTGATCCGTCCCGCCTGCGCTTCGTCCGGGTCGAGCCGCATCGACCCCGGCAACTTAAGCGGGCTCGTCTCGTAGTCGGTCTTCGTCCGGGCGTCGACGAGGACCGGGCTGAGCCCCCTCTCGATGAAGCCGATCATCTGGGCGGGCATGATGCGGTAGCGGTTCTTCCACCACCGGCGGCCCCACATGCCGCCGTAGACGCCGACGCTCACGAGCGTCACCCCGAACGTGGCCCACGCCCACGGGAACGGACGGGGCGGCGGGTTCTTGACCTTGTTCTCCGCTTCAGCCAGCGCTTTCTTGACATCCGGCAGGCCGGGGATGAGGCGATTGGCCTCGGCGAGGCGGCTGGCGGCGGTCGAGTAGCGCTCCGCGAAGAGCGCCTCGACGCCCGAAGCCCACACGGGCGTGAACCGGCTGTCCCCTGGCTTCGTGACCTCGCTGCCCTGCAGGAACTTCAGGACGTCACTGGCCGGGATCAGGAAGTTGAAGCCCTGGACGATCGAGTCCCCCGAGAGGGAGACGAAGGTCATGACGCCGACGAGCTGCGAGTCGTCCCCGATCGCCGGCCCGCCGCTGTTGCCGTGGGCGGCGGACGCGTCGGTCTGGACGAGCGCCTGGCCGATGGCGTCCTGCTTGAAGCCGGAGATGGCGCCGTTGGTCGCCGAGGCCTGGATCGTCGCGCTCTTGTTGAGCAGCTCGTGAGAGAGCACGACGCCGGGGAAGCCCAGGATGTGGACGGGATCGCCGATCTGGGCGTCGCGGGTGCTGATGCCCAGCGCCGGGTAGACGCCCTCGCGGACGCGGAGGAGCGCCAGGTCCCGCCCGGAGTCGGGCAGCGGCCTGTTGTTGTTGTCGAGGAGCAGGGGGGCGCTGAACTTCTTGACCTCGGCAGGGAGCTGGTCGCCGTTCGAGAGGAGCACGGTGAGCTGCGGCAACGGCGTGAGCTTGGCCGACGGCAGCGCCCGGTTGCTGGCGTCGCGGCGGATCTGGTCCTCGACGTCGGGCTTCGACCCGCGCATGAGCCCGCGCGCCTGGAGCGCGGGTTCCACACACGCCAGATCGATGGCCTTCTTCTTCAGCTCGTGTGTCACCCACGCCGGCAGGCGGTAGGCGGGATCCACGACGTGGGCGTTGGTTATCAGGTACCCGCGGCCGTCGACGAACCAGGCGGTGCCGGTCTCGATGAAGGGCGCCGGGCGGACGGTGACCGGCCCCTGCCCACAATTCATCGTCACCTCGGCCTCGACCCGCGCAGTGATCAGCGCGACCGCGGGCTTGGCGCGGAGGGTCGCCTCCTGCACGGTGAAGCCGACGGCGTGGTCGGGCACGACGAGCGCCGCGGACAGGGCGAGGGTCCAGGCGAGCAGGCGCCGCATGGCGGGGTCACGGTACCACGGAGGACCGGCGCTTGGCGAGAGCGGCTCATCTCCCCGACGAGCCCGTCTTCGCGCCCTGACCCGGGTTGTCGAGGACTAATGCGCGAGGAAGGCGGAGAGGGCGAAGCCCTCGCGCTCGCGGAGCGCGAGGGTGATCCGGAGCTGCTCGAGGTATTGTTCGAGGATCTTGCCGCCGAGATCGATCTTGCGCTCGGCGAAGAAGGCGTGGACGTC